>CAYNOM010000261.1:5133-8108 GCA_964398415.1 uncultured Polyangiales bacterium
ACACGAACGCTTGAATCAAGAGCGCCGCATCCACCTTCATGGGCAGTAGCGGCGTGCCATCCACGTTGCGCATGAGCTCGCTGAACGCGTAGGAAAGGCCCGCGCCGGCGCCGCAGCCGAGCACGGCACCAAACGCCCCGACGAGCAATCCCTGCAGCAAGAACACGCGCAGGATCTGTTCGCGCGAGGTGCCCACCGCGCGCAGGATGCCGATCTCCCGCGACTTCTGCACCACGCTCACCACGAGCACGCTGGCGATGCTGAGCGCCACGGCCACCGTGATGAAAAACTGGATCGTGTCCCGCGAGCTGCGCTGGGACTTGAGCGCCGACAACAGCTGCACGTTGGCGGTCATCCAACTCTCGCTGTCGAGTCCCGTGCGTGCGGCCGCCTTCTCGGCCACGCGATCGGCCTCGAAGATGTCGGAAACGGCAAGCTCGAAGGAGGTGACCGTCGCACCCACGCCGAGCAGGCTCTGGGCGGCGCGCAAAGGCACGATCACCCAGCGCGCGTTGACCTCCTTGTTGCCGAGGTCGAAGACGCCACGCACCGTGTACACGTCGCCGCGGCCCTCTGCCCCCTCGACGCGCAGTCGATCGCCCACCGTGAGGCCGAGCTCGCTCGCAAGCTCCTCGCCGATCAGGGCTTCGCGTCCCGCCACGGCGTAGTGGCCGCGGGTGAGCTTTTCGTCGACGTGGAAGACCTCAGAAAACGGCGCAAGCTCGACGCCCCGCAGGCTCACCGCGCGCGTACGGGTGCCCTTGACCGCAACCGCAGGACCCGTGGCCGTCGGCGAGACCCCCGTGACACTCTCGATCGTGCGCAAGCGACGCGCCATCTCGCGAAAGGCGTCCACCGTCTGCACGCGCTCTCGCGAGGGCTCCACGCGCGACACGAGGCTACTGCCCCGACTCGCGCTGCTGAGCGCGCGTGGATCCTGCTCTTCTGGACGCACGACCACGTGGGCCTGGCCCCCGAGCGTACGCTCGACGATGCGAATCTCGAGGCCTGTGATCAGGGCCGACAAGAACACGAGCACGGTGACCCCGACAGCCACCGCGCCCACGACGAGGCCGGTCTGAAAGCGCCCCTCACGCAGGTAACGCAAGGCGACGAAGAGATCGAAACGCAAGCTCACGGCAGCACCGCGCGCACGCGCTGGCCCTCGCGCAGCCCTGCTCGCGCGTCGGCCACGACGACGTCGTTCTCGCTGAGCCCTTCGGTGATCTCGACGAGCGTCGCGGAGCGCAGACCGAGCGACACGAGCTGGGTCTCGAGGCGCCCGTCGCGCACCCGGAGCACGCTCGGCCGCTCGCCCGCCGCGTTGCGCACGGCATCGACGGGCACGGACAGCGAGCCGCGGGTCGTGCCGAGGGCCAAATCGACGGAGACGGTCATCTCGGGTCGCAAGTAGCTAGGTGGCGATGGCACAGCGAGCCGCACCTCGACCGTACCTCGCTCCGGATCGACGGCGGGCGCGATGTAGGAGACGACTGCGTCCAGGTTGCCCTCGCGAAAGGCATCGGCCGACACGCGCGCCCTCTGTCCCAGATGGAGCTGACGCAGATTGCGCTCATCAGGGAAGAACACGATTTCTGTCGGGCCGTCCGCCACGAGCACGATCAGGGGCTTGCCCGCCTCCACCACATCGCCGACGTCGACGTCAGAGCTCACGATCACGCCGGCGGCCGGTGCCACGATGCGCGCGTCCTCGAGCCGCGCTTGCGACAACGCCACGGCCGCTTCAGCACGCTCGAGCTGGGCCCGCGCCACCATCAGATCGGTGCCGCCTGGGCTCGTGCTCAGCACTTCGGTCTGCGCCGCATCGCGCGCCGCACGCGCCGCCTCGAAGGCGCGCACCACCTCGTCGAGGTCGGCCGCGGGCACACTGCCGGACGCGACGAGACTGCGCGTGCGCTCGAGATCCTGCTCGGCGCGCGTCAGATCGGCATCGGTGCGACGCAAGGACAGCGAAGCCACCTTGGCTTTGGTACGCGAGAGTTGCTGTAGACGTGCGCGCGCCTCCAAGAGCTGCGCCTGCGCGTCCGCGAGCTGGGCCCTGAGCTGGGCATCGGCGAGCCTGAGCAACACATCGCCTGGCTTCACGTGCTCGCCCTCGCGATGCGGGACCTCCGCCGCAACTCCCGAGAGCAAGACGCCGAGCTCGGCCCGGGACACGCTGCGCACGCGACCCGCGGCGATCAAGCGCTCGTCGAAATCGCGACGCGCAACCCGCTCGACCTCCACCTTGGGCCCGAGCACGCGCTGCACGCCCAGCGTCGCGCCCACGGCGGCGCACAGCGCGAGCACACTGAGCCATCCAAAGCGTCGCCTGCGCGCCGACCGGTCGCTCTTCGCGAGAACCACGGAAGCCAAGGAACCCATGGGCGAACCTTGAGACGGAATCGGGCGCCCTGCACGCCGAGGGCGATGGTCGTCGCGGGCGTGCTCATTCGGGGCACGCACGCGACGAGGCCGCGTGCGCTTGCCTTTGCGGAGGCTACCTTCCCGGACGCGGGAAAGGGACCTGCGCCCTGCGCTACCTGGGAGAAACCCAATGACGACGCTCAATCCGTACCTGAACTTCGATGGCAATACCGAAGCGGCCATGCGCCACTACGCAGAGGTCCTCCATGGAACGCTCGACGTGATGCGCTTCGAGGGAAGCCCCGTGGAGGTGGCGCCGGAGCACAAGCAGCGGGTGATGCACGCCACCCTGAAGACCGATTCGCTCACCCTGATGGCCTCCGACACCATGCCAGGTCAAGCGATTCAGCCCGGTAACCAGGTGCACCTGAGCCTCAACTTCGCGAACACAGAGGAGCAGCAGCGCGTGTGGGATCGCCTGGCCGAAGGCGGTGAGGTCATCATGCCCCTCGGCGAGGTGTTCTTCGGGCGCTTCGGAATGCTCCGAGACAAGTTCGGCATCCACTGGATGCTGCACCTCGATCAATCGCTCGCGAAGTAAGCGGGCC
>CAYNOM010000262.1:0-8087 GCA_964398415.1 uncultured Polyangiales bacterium
GAGGAAGACTGCCTGATCCCCCCACGCAACGCCGAGCTCTTGGCCGAGGGAATTCCGGGCGCGCACTTCGAGGTGGCCGCGGGCGTTGGGCACGGCATTCCGATCTTGGACCGCGATGCAGTCGGACGCGCCGTCTCGCGCCTGCGACAGCTGCAGCTTTCGCCTGCAGCGCCGTGAGACGCTGATGTATGATCCTCCTTCTGGTGAGTATCAGATGAGCGAGGCACCCACACTGGCCACTTACCTCGAAGAGCTCGCGGGGCTGAGCGACGCCGACGCGCTCGCGCGCGTGCCTCACGCGGCGCTCGTGCAAGCGAGCTACGAGCCGATCGAGCAGCAGCGGGGCTTTCACACTGCGTACCTCGACCGTTCGATCGAGACGCACGCCACCGTCGATCCCGAGAAGCGTGAGGTGTTCTGGGTTCGCAAGCGAGGAGACGGGGTATTTGGAGGTCACATCAGCGTGGGCCGCACACAAAACCTCGACATCGCCATCCCACGTGCTGGGATCTCCAAGTTTCATGCATTCTTTTCGCGCGATGCACAAGGCAGCTACTGCCTGACGGATAAGGAGTCGAAGAACGGCACCTTCGTGGGGGGCTTACGCCTTACTCCCGCGGTTTCTCAGGTCGTTCGGGATGGAGACGAGGTGCGCTTCGGGGGCCACGCATTCCTGTTCATGGAGCCCGCCTCCTTCGTGCGTTTCATTTCGAGCTTTCCGCGTCGCAAGCGCTGACGACGAGCACGCCTGTCGCTGATTCGTCGGCCCTCAGGCGCAGCGCTCGGGGCGCGGAGCGCTGTCTCTGGCGCGCGCGATGACGTTGCGCAGCTCGGACGTCGTGGGTCGATCCTCCGGTGCGCGAGACAAACAGCGCTCGATCTCCTCGCGCAGCCCTGCAGCCATCCAGGGCACCTGCAGCGCACTAGGCGTGGGCAGGTCCTCGCTCCGGAGGGCCCGGATGATGATGGGCTCGACGAACGGAGGACGACCGGTAAGCACCTGGTAGACCATCACCCCGAGGGCGAACACATCGGATGCCTCGCTCGCCGCCGCGTCACCCTGCGCCAGCTCGGGCGCCATGTAGGCGGGCGTACCGGCCAAAAGACCATCACGGGTGAGGCTCGTCGAATGCGTGGTCGAAGGTCTCTTCGGCTGCGGATCCATGGTGAGGGTTTCCTCGGGCAAGGCGGCGAAGGCGTCTGCGAGCTGGCGACTCTGCTCGACCGGCCTTACCACCCGGGCCGTCAGCTCCTCGGGCCTACGTGAAATGCCGAAGTCGATGAGCTTTACCTGGGGCCGCCCGCCGTCCTCGGTGACCACGACGTTCGCGGGCTTGAGATCACGATGAACGATGCCGAGTCCGTGCAGCGCCGACAGACCGTCGAGCACCTGGTCGAGCACGTCGAGACAGAACTCCTTACTTCGCTTGCTCACGTCGATCTCGCCGAGCGTCAGACCTTCCACGATCTCCATCGTGAGATAGGCAAACCCCTCGGGTGCGACGTCCACGTCGACCAACTCGACCACGTGCCGGTGCGCGATGCTCGCGATCATCGTCGCCTCGCGTGCCAGTCGTGCCAGAGAAACGCCATCGACGTTGTGGGTCACCTTGAGGGCCAAGAGCCTGCCGTCGCGCTTGCGTCGCACGCGGTAGACGTCGGCCATGCCTCCTTTGCCGATTCGCCCGAGCACCTGATAGCGCCCGTGCACCGACTGGCCCTCGGCCAGCACCGGCGCCGCGCCGCGCGAGGCTGCCAGCGACAGCGCGAGGAACATCTGCTGCGAGCGTTCCTGTACCTGCGCGCGCAGCTCGGTGTTGAGCATATCGACCTCGGTCTTGCGGTGCGCAAGGTCGTCGAGTTTCTCTCGCAGCTCCTGGTTGAGCGAGTCGGCCGCATCGAGGCTGCCGCGGTAGTGACTTGCCACCAGAATCGATTGCAGAAACGCGAACGCCGCAATGCCCAAGCTGGCGAGCCGAGCCCCTTCCAGGGCCGACGGTACGCCCCACCAGGCGAGCTGGTCGGCCGTGGACACGACACTCAGGGTGGTCCAGCAGATGCCAAACAACGCCACGCGAAGGTCGGGCCCACGACTCCTCCACAGACGCACGCAGAGCAGGATCTGATAGCCGACGTGCAAGGAGATGAGCGTGTTGATCGCGGGCGCCCCGTAGGGCGTAAACGTGAAAGGCCCCGCGAGGGACATCGGGATGATGATGCCCGCGGCGCTCACCAGCCACAGACTCCAGTGCGGCGGCTTCAGCTCGAAAAACTCGTGTGAAAAGCGTACCCCGACCGTGTTGCCGATCGCGAGCAACGCGCCGAACACGCCGCCCTCGAAGGCGCCGAAGGCAGCTTGGGTGTACCCGAGCAGATAGAGCGGCAGGACGGTGGTCGTGAGGGCCTGCACGCCGAACCACATGTAGGCCGTGCGCCGTCCTCCAAACAAGAACACCGCGAGGAACATGGCGCCGACCTGGATCGCGACGCCCACGGACAGAAACGATGCATAGAGATTCGTGACGAGCGCGATGTTCTCCTTGCGAACCATCACGCCGGCCTCGACGACGCGCGGCACGCCCTCGATCCAGCCCGCCTGGTACCAACTGTTCTCGATGCGTAAGCGCAGGGTACGCGGGCCAGATCGATCACTGGGCGGGATGTGAAAGCGCTGCGGAACGACGGTGCGCGGACCGGGGGGAGCTATCCCCGCGCCATCCCTCAACACCGCCGCTCGAACACCATCGACCTCGAGCGAGACCTTCGCCTGCACGCCGAGCATGACCAGATCGAAGCCAGAGGGCTCGGTGCGCGGCGGCGTCCAGCGACGCTCGAGGACGAACGCGTCGCCTCGCGTGGGCAAAGGCAAGATCGTCGGGAGCTCGACGATGGGCCCACCTTCGCTGCTGACGAGCCTCCAGCGCGCGAGCGGCTCTCCCTCCGCGTCTGCGCACCCGGTGAGCACCAGGGCCAAGACCGCCGCGGACAAGAGCCAACACACGCGCCCCACTCGAAGCCTCCCGCGCAGAGCATCTCGCCCGCGGCCCCCGTTCGCCTCCATCATACCGAAGCGCTCGCGATCGCTGAAGCGCCACGCTCCCCTTTTGAGTGTGCGCGCTTGTGTGGAGTTTCAGGGGTCTGTGCCGTCGTCTGCGCCTTCGAGCTCGCGCGCGCGCTCGCCCCGGGCGCAGGCGGCTCGAAGCTCGGAAAGGGCGGCCTCGGTCAACGCCGGGCTAGGATCTGCCACATCGGCGAGAGCATCGAGCGCACCCATGCGCGCCTTCGTGGCGGGATGGGTGGAGAGCCAACTAACGCCCTCGTCGTCGTACTTCTCCGCGAGACGCGCAAAGAACCTGCGCAATCCGTGATGGGAGAGCCCCGCCTCGTGCAAACGCGCCACCGCGCCGGCGTCAGCGTCGGCCTCATCGTCACGCGAAAACTCGAGGTTTGCGATCTGGTAGGCCGTGCTGGGATCGATGAGCAGAAGGCCTGCATAGTCGCCCACGGTGAGTGACCAGAGACCGCTGAGCATGGCGTCGCGCACGAAGGCCGACAGCACGTGCCGCCGCGCCACGTGCTCGATTTCGTGGGCGAGCACGCCCGCAATCTCGTCGCCATCTTCCGCCTGCTCGAGCAGCGTGTCCGTGACGAGGATGACACCGCCCGGCAGTGCGAACGCGTTGGGCTGGGCGGATTCGACGATCCTCACCTCGTAGCGCCTCGCTTCGGAGCCCGAGAGCCGCGTCACGAGGCCGTGTAGTGTCTGCTCGGCGCGCACGTCACGACAGGTGCTGAAATCGAGCAGCAGCTCGATCTGACCACCAAGCCCGCGCTCCGTTTCGAGGGGAATGCGTGCCGCGATGAGCCGAGCCACCGTCGGCGTCGACCACCAGGCGCCTGCCGCGAGGGCGACGACAGCGACGAGGCAAGCCCACGCAAAGAGCAGCGGATGGCGCCCTCCAGGAAGCGCCTCGACGCGCGAAGCCGAGGCCGTGAGCGCCGACGCGAGCACGGGATCACGCACGACCAGCGTCTCGTGCGGGGCGCTCGCGTGCGACACGTGCACCACACCCCCGTCCTGCAGCGCATCCACCGTCAGGCCCTCCAGGGGCCACGTGGCGAGCGTGCGCCCAGCCTCCGCGAAGACCACGAGCTGCGCGCGGTCGAGCGAGACCGTCACCTCTCGCACGGCCATCGACCAACCGTCGAGGAACTCGGCCGGATAGTGGGTCGCGAGGTGCGCTTCGGGGTGCGGGAGCATCGCGTTCAGATCGCAAGACCGACGTCGAGTGCGTCGGCGAGACCATCGGCGGCGGCTTCACCCTCCGACGCCACCTGATACACCCGACCAAAGTCGATGCTGCCGACGAAGCGCAGGCGCTCCATCGAGAAGCGCAGCGAATAGGTCATCACCCAAGGGAAGGCGAGGCCCAAGGTGAGCGTGAGCGCAGCGATCTGGATCACGGTCAACACGAGCAGGTCGAGGCCTGTCAGCGTGAGCTCGCCGTGTGCACCATCGAACCAGGTGTGACGCATCTGATAGCGATTGAGCTCCGCTTGAAACCAGAAGAGGTAGATCCCGAGGGTGAGGATGCTGAGCAGGATACCCTTGATGGCGATCTTGAACACCTCCCCGTCAACACCGCGATACTCGAAGTGCTTCGAGCCGAGGGCGGTCGCGTTCGTGAGCTGCCGATACATCTTGTTCATCCACACCGGGCCGTACAGGCCGAGGGTCACGAGGGTGAGCAGATACCCGAGCAGAAACGTACGCGCGTAGGCGCGCGCATCGCCATCGAGCCGCAGGTGAACCCCGCGATAGCTGGTTCGGCTCAACAGATAGCGCCGAGCTCCCCACACGGCGAAGGGCAAAAGGGGCAAGAGCATGAGCGCGAGCACCACCTGCACGACGGTGCCCGCCGTGGCGCCGACCACCTTGGAGATCACGAGGGGTACGCCCACGAACGCGACGTAGGCTGCAACGACCTTGACATAGCCGACGAACAGCTCGCGACCGGTGCCGTGATAGCGCAGTCGGTGTCCGTGGAACTCGGTGTTCTGCCACAGGTACCTGCGACGCTCGGTCTTCGACCAGGGCAAGTAGATGCCGAGCGTAAGCAAGGTGAGCAACATATTCTTCAACATCACGGCGAAGAATGAGGCTCCGGTGCCGTGAAACACGAACGCGTAGCTCGACGGGTCTCTCTGGACCGGCTGCGCAACTGCCTGACCTGGGGAGGGGGGGATGACGGGAGATTGCATCCCGTGAAGACTTCGTGGAATGCCTTGCGACGCAAGTTGGCTTCACCCTAGCGTGCAGACACGAGGCCGCGGAACGGATACCCTGGCGGGGCGCGCTCCTGCGACCCTAACCTGTCGGACTACGCCTACCATGAAGACCTCTTGGCAACTCGCCATCATGCTCAGCCTGACCGGGCTCGGCGCGGCCTGCGGTACCGAAGACGGGGGATCGCCCCGCGCTGCCTCCGCGCCGCGAGTGGCCGACGACCAGACCCCTGTCTTCGCGCTTTCGAACGGCTGCTACTCCCTGCACCAAGAGGGGGATGCTCTCTCAGCCACAGCCGATGGAACATCCTTCGTGTTCCAAGACTCGAGCGCAGGGATGGCGCGTTTCTTCTTCAAGGCGTCCGACCTTGGCAGCTTTCTGCTCTACGACGAAAAGCGGGGATACCTCGTCGCCGAAGGAGGGCCGCTCGTGCGCGAGCTCGCGCTGCAGTCCGATCTGTCGCTGCTCGACGACAACTACGTCTCCGGAGCGGAGTGGCAACCCGAGCTCCTCGACCACGAAGGCGCGAGCGCCGCACGCGTGCGCCTGCGTCACCTCAAGACGGGCAAATATTTGGGCCTCGAAGGCCTCGTCGAAGACGACACGCAGGCCGCCCTCGTGCAGCTCGTCCCAGCGTCAGACTGCGTCGAGCACCCCGAGCTGAGCCTCGACGCCGAGGGCGAGGTGATGCGGACGACGTTCGACGACGGCTCGGTGTACGGCATCGTCGACACCCACTCTCACCTGCTCTCCAATTTCGGATTCGGCGGTGGTGGCATCTTTCATGGCTCCACCTTTCATCGCCTTGGCGTCGAGCACGCCCTCCCCGATTGCGAGGCGTTCCACGGCAAGGCAGGACGCAAGGACTTCTTCGGCCATGGATTCAAGAGTGGCAGCGCTGACCTGAACACCGACGGGCTTACGGCGATGCTGCTTCGCGGCGAGCTCGACGAAGACGACCATCACACGGATGGATATCCAGGTTTCACGGACTGGCCCAGCGCTCCCGGCAGCCCCACGCACCAGACGCAGTACTATCGCTGGCTCGAGCGCGCCCACCGGGCTGGGCTCCGCCTCGTGGTACAGCACGCGACGACCAACGAGGTCATCTGCGACTTCATGGTCGGCGGTGAGTTCCAGAAGGTGCGCTACTCGTGCAACGACATGATTGGCGTCGATCGCATTCTCGACGAGACGCGCGCCATGGAGCGCTACATCGACGCCCAGGCGGGAGGGCCGGGGAAGGGCTTCTTCCGCATCGTCGAGACTCCGAAGCAGGCACGCGACGTGATCAGAGCAGGCAAGCTGGCGGTGGTGCTCGGGATCGAGACCTCGAACCTCTTCGACTGCTTCTCGGTGCCGCGAGAGGGCATGCCGACCTGCGACGAGCAGCATGTGCGCGAGCGCTTGGACGCCTACCACGCGCGGGGCGTGCGGGTGATGTTCCCCGTGCACAAATACGACAACGCCTTCTCGGCGGGCGACGGTCAACGCAGCTTCATCGAGCTCGGCAACTTCATCAACAGCGGCCACAACTCGAACTTCGTGCTCGACTGCCCAGCCGACATCTCGGCGGTGTTCGACCGCGGCGACGTCGCCTACGCAGGGCTCAACGAGCCGCGCGACGTTTTCATGTCGCCGCCTGCCCACGACATGAGCGGCTTTCGCGACGCACCCGTCTCGACCCTCGCACCTCACCTGCCGCGCCTGAGCGCGGGCGCGCTCGAGGGCGACTACTGCCAGAACGCGGGCCTGACCCCGCTCGGAGAGACCTTGCTGCGAGAGCTGATGCGGCGAGGGATGGTGATCGAGATCGACCACCTGCCTCAACACTCCCTCGCCCGTGCGTTCGAGCTTCTCGAAGAGCACGACTATCCGGCGGCAGGTACCCACGGATCGAACCAGAACGGCCGCCTGTACGCTCTCGGTGGCATCTCCAAAGTAAACCTCGGGCGCTGTCGCGATCCCCAGCGCAAGGGCTCCATGCTCGACGCATTGCTGGCTCGCGTCGCGACGATGGAGCAGGCCGGCGCGTATCCTGCGGAGGGCTTCGGCTTCGACCTGAACGGCTTCGCTGGTGCGCCCGGGCCGCGTTTTGGCGAGCGAAGCGGCTGCACTGCGCCGCAGGACGAGCCCATCACCTACCCGTTCACCTCCTACGCGGGCGACGTCACCTTCACGCGGCCTGTCGTGGGCGTGCGTGAGCTCGACTTCAACACCGAGGGCCTCGTCCACATCGGCATGCTTCCGGAGTTGCTGCAGGACGCGCGCGGCGACGCCGCCTCGGATGCGGATCTCGAGCCCCTGTTTCGCTCTGCAGAGGGCTACCTGCGCATGTGGGAGCGGGCCGAAGCACGGGCCGACCAACTGCGCGCCACCCAACCTTGAGTGAAGCAGCGGCGCTCGCGCGACATTCACAGAGACGCACAAGGAGTCACGGTTGTCGTCTCGCTTTGCGCATCTCCGACGCTCGAGCACACATCGTGTGGGCACATGGATCGTCTCGACCATGCTGCTCGGAGCGGGCTGCGTTAAACACGAAGCCGCTGGCGACGTCGACGGCCGTTCACCCCCTGGCGCGAACGAAGATCGGGACGGCGGCAGCGCGGTATCCCTCTCTCCAGACAGCGCCGCGGGCGACGCCGCTCAGCCGGTCGACGCTGCCGGGATCGACGCGGGGCCCATGCTCCCGCTCAACGACACGACCGCGCAACTCGACGCATTCTGGACTGGCTACGGGGGTAGGCAGAGCTTTCCGCCATCGTTCGTGGACGCTGTGGAAGCTCTGCTCCACGCCGAA
>CAYNOM010000263.1:0-8079 GCA_964398415.1 uncultured Polyangiales bacterium
CTCCGCGCGCTTCTGCTCGTCGGCCAGCGCGGCCAGAGACAGCGCGTCGAACCTGTCCTTGGCCCAGAGCTCGATGTGCTGGCCCATGCCCGCCCAGAGCACCTCGCGCGCGAGCCCCGCATGGTCGCGCAGCGACGCGGGCAGCAAGAGCCGCCCGAGCTTGTCGAGGTCGCACTCGACGGCGCCCGAGACATAGATGCGCTTCAGCATGGCGACGCTAGCGTCGAAGCTCGGCAGCTTCGCAAGGCGCGCCTCGAAGGCCTCCCACTCGCGCAGCGGATAGGCCACCAGGCACGGCTCGAGACCGGTCGTGACGACGAGACGCGACTCGCCCTGCCCCGCGAGCACCTCGCGAAAGCGGGCTGGCAGGGACGTGCGCCCCTTGCCGTCGATCGTGTGCTCGTAGCGCCCGCGGAACACCGCTGTCATCCCGTCCGATCCACCAGGTCACCCTGGGGATCCGCAACATACCACTTCTTGCCACCTAGCAAGGTCCGAGATCGGACGTCAACTTATCGAGGGCCCTAACCTCCTGTTAAAGCGCCATAATTCGAGCCGAGGCCGGACCGGTGCGCGCGGGCGGGGCTGCCTTTCGCGAGGTTCGGCCGGCTCTGGTAGACTGGGCAGGTGGACGAGGCCTCTGACTCCGACGGTTTCGAGAGCCTGTGGCAAAGGCTCTTAGCAAACTGGGAAGACGACTCCCAACATCGCAAATTCATTGCGTTTTGCGCGAGCCAGGGCGCGCTTCCCGAGGCCGGACGACGCTATCGGAGGGTGCGCGATGAGAGCCCCGAGCGCCGCAAGCAGGCCGAACGGTGGATCGACGCGGTATTGGCCGCGGCCGTCCAGAATCTGCAGCTCACGCGCAACACCGAGGACCCCAAGGCTACTACTCGACCCCTGCGCTGGCTCGCGTTCGGCCTTTCTGGCTTTCTGATCTGCTACGCCCTGCTGCTGCTGTTGCGTGGCTCTCCGCAGTGACGATACGATCTCAGGCTGCGGCGCTTTCGTTGGCGCTGCAACCGGGGGACGCTTTGCAGCTCGATTTCGCCGCGCGCGAACTGACGATCAAGCTCGTCTACTACGGACCGGCGCTCAGCGGGAAGACCACAAACCTCCAGGCCATCCATCAGCTGGTCTCGACGGAGGGACGCGGCCGGCTGATGACGCTCGACACCAAGGACGACCGCACGCTGTTCTTTGATCTCTTGCCGCTCACGTTCACGGCCGGCTCGGGGCTCAACGTACGACTCAAGCTGTTCACCGTGCCGGGCCAGGTGATCCACAACGCGACCCGGCGCCTCGTGCTGCAGGGCGCAGATGGTGTCGCCTTCGTGGCCGACTCGCAGAAGGCAGAGACCAAAGCGAACGCGGCGGCCTTCGTCAATCTGAAGCAAAACCTGAAGGACAACGGCTTAGACTCCGCGAAGATCCCCCTCGTCATTCAGTTCAACAAGCGCGACATGCCCGACGTGCGCCCCGACGAGGAAATCGACATGCTCGCCAAGAAGGGCAAGGAGCCCGTCTACAAGGCGGTCGCGACGCGAGGCGTCGGCGTGCTCGAAACATTCGCCGGGCTGATGCGCATCACCTGGGACCAACTCGAGGCCACACACAACCTCAAGTCGAAGTTTCAGCTCGATCCAGACGAGGTGATGCGGAGCCTGAGCAGCCGGCTCGGTCTCGGCGAGGGCAGAAAGCTCGGCGAAGGAGGGCTTTCGCCGTGAGCGAGGTGAACGCCTTCGATCTGCACATGGCCGACGCGCAGAGGATCGAGGACCTCGTCGACCGCGAGGCTCTGGGCGAGGTCTGCCGCTCGTTCTTCGAGCTATTCGGGATCCCGATCCGGCTGTTCTCGGCCGAGGGGCATCTCTTGTCCGACGTGCACCAGCAGCGCGCCATCTGCAGCTACGTGAATGGCATCGAGGAGGGTCGCAGCGCCTGCTCGAGCACGGTGGCCGAGGTAAGGCGCCTTTTGCCCGAGGGGGAGGAGATCGTGCACCCGTGCTTTACGGGCGCCGTGTACCGCGTGGTGCCCGTGCACTACGACGGTCGCACGCTCGGTCGCTTCGTGGTCGGACCCTACCTGCCCGCGGAAGTGAAGGAGGTGCCGAAATCCCTGCTCGTGATCGCGCCTGACATCGATCCGGCCCTGGCCAAAGAGCACCTCAACGAGATGCCGAAGGCGCGCCGTGAGACGGCGGAGAAGATCACGACGCACCTCGCGCGCGTGCTCGATCTGATCCTGTTCAGCGGACACCGCGCCTACCTCACGAGCAACATGCACCTCGCGAGCGTGCGCGCGAACTACCGCGAGCTGTCGGAGAAGAACCAGCGCCTGCAGCACGCCTACGACAAGCTGAAGGAGCTCGACAGGCTCAAGTCGAACTTCCTCGCCACCATGAGTCACGAGCTGCGCACGCCCCTGACGTCGATCATCGGCTACTCGGAGATGCTGGCGAGCGGCATCGCGGGCACGCTCGGCGCAGAGCAACAGCAGTTCGTCGAGACGATTCGCACCAAGGGCGATCATCTGCTCGAGCTCATCACGAGCCTGCTCGACATGTCGAAGTTCGAGCAAGGTCAGGTAGTTCTCAAGCGCGAGCCCGTCGATGCAAAGAAACTCGTCGAAGACGTGGTTCGCACGGCCGCCCCGCAGGCGAAAAAGAAGAACATCACCCTCGAGCACCACGTCGAGCCAGACCTCCCGCGTCTACTCGGCGATCCAGCTCGGCTGCGACAGGTGCTGCAAAACCTGACGGACAACGCCCTCAAGTTCACGCCCTCGGGGGGCAGCGTCACGATCGAAGCACGCGCCGTGAGTGTCTCGCCCGGCATGGAAGACGGCGACGACGCGGGCTTTGTGCTGATGATGGCCGAGCAGCGCGCCCTACAGTTTCGCGTGCGCGACACCGGCATCGGCATCGCCGCTTCCGAGCACGATAGGGTCTGGGACGCCTTCTACCAGGTGGACGGGAGCGTCACGCGCGAGCACGGCGGCACGGGCCTCGGGCTGTCGATCGTCAAAAAGCTCGTCGATGCCCACGGAGGCAACGTGCGCGTGGAGAGCGATATCGGCAAGGGAACGACCTTCTTCGTCACCCTGCCCGAGTCGGACCTATGAGCCTGCCTGGCGCGTGATACGTTCACGCCACCGTGAGCAGTGAACACGAGCGCATCGCGCGTCTGGAGAAGTGGCTCGGACGCGATAATCCCGAGGTCGAGATCGGCATCGGCGACGACTGCGCCGTATTGTCGCCTGCTGCGAGCAGCGAGGTCTGGACCATCGACGCCGCGGTCGAGGGCATCCACTTTCTGCGCGAAGGCATGGCCCTCGACGCCATCGGCTATCGCGCTTTCATGGCGGCGGCCAGCGACATCGCGGCCATGGGCGCACGCGCGCGAGCCGCGCTCTCGGCGCTGATCCTGCCGCAGAGCTTCAGCGACGACGCGCTCGAGCAGCTCATGTCAGGCATGGCAAGAGCCGCGGACGTGTGCGAATGCTCGATCGCGGGCGGCAATCTCGCGCGCGGCAGCGAGCTTTCGATCACCACCACGGTGCTCGGCATCCCCTACGGCCCTGCCCTGCTGCGCTCGGGCGCGCGCGTGGGAGATCGGGTCTACGTCACAGGCCCACTGGGTGGAGCGGCCCTCGGCCTGAGTGCTCTCTGTGCAGAGGAGACCGCCGCCGATGCAGCACCGTTCGTGAGCGCCTATCTCAGGCCCCGTGCACGCCTCGATCTCGCACGACACCTGAGCGAGGTGGCGACGAGCGCCATCGACATCAGCGACGGCCTCGTCCAAGACGCGGGCCACGTGGCCACCGCCTCCAACGTCGCGTTGCACCTCGAGCGCGAGCGCATTCCCACCCTGCCCGGCTTCGAGCGCCTGTGCCAGCGCCTCGGCCAAGATGTGCTGGAGAAGCTGCTCACGGGCGGCGACGACTACGAAGTGCTGTTCACCGCTCCGCAGGGGCTCGAGCTCGGCTGGGCGACGCCGATAGGCGAGGTCCACGACGGCCCCGCTGCCGTGTGCGTACGTGATGCCCAGGGGAAGCGCCTCGACGTGGCCGCGACGGGCTTCGACCACTTCCGCTAGCGAGACCGTCACGACGATCACACCTCTCTCCCCGTGTTGTGCCGTAGTGCGCCGCGAGCGCCCCGTGTGCCTCGGAAGTGACTCGCAATTCGCACTGGCACCACGATTGCTAAGAGTGCGCGGAGGAGGCTTGTCATCCATGCACTTGAAGTTCGTCGTCCCCTGGCTGCTGCTCTCATGGCTCGTCTCGGCTTGCGGCGACGAGTGCGATCCCGAACGCCACGAAGGCAAGTGTGTCGGGGGCAAGGCGCTGGTCTGCGACGACGGCAAGTGGGTCGAGGTGTTGGACGGGCCCTGCTTCCCCGCGCCGCCCGACCGTTCTGATGCGGGCGGCGTTGAGGCAAGCTGCTACTCGCCCACGCAGCACGTCGAGCGTGCGCACGAGGACGGCGCACTCGGCTGCTCCTGTGAGGAGACCAAGGCGAACCGTGCAGGGTACTGCGTCGACGGGGTCGCGCTGATCTGCGACGAGGCCACGTGGCACGACGTGGCGGATGGCCCGTGCTGGCCGCCAGGCCTGCTCTTGCCCGGCAAGTGTGAGGAGCTCGGTGGCGAGGTGCTCGCAGTGCCGCCTCGCGACGTTCCGCTCGACAGCTCCTGCCCCGACGGTCGCAGGATCCTCGGCGCCTTCACGACGGACGACGGCGAAGCGCCCTGTTGCCAGCTGCCGTGACGGTGACGGGACGTAAGGTTCACCGCCTCACAGGCAGCATGTTTTGCGTTCTAATGGGCGCCAATTTTCCTTGCACCCCGTGACCAAACGCGTGACGGTTCCTGGACGGTGTTGGCGCCCCAGCCGCACCCGACAGGCGGTGAGACTCAGTTGTCCTACATGTCTCCATGCGTGCGGCGCGTGTCGTTCTGCAGCGTGCTGTTTCCGATCCTCTCTGCCTGCAGCGGCGCGGTCTCCGACTCGCCAGCGGGGCCCGGTGGCGAGTCCGGCTCGGGTGTCGTGGACACGACGCAGGAAAATGCTGGAGGCGCGGAGAACGCGCCCTGTCAGTGGCCCGAGCCCGAGCCAGTGACGAAGCTCTTGCGCCTGTCCAACGAGGAATACCGCAACATCGCCGAGGATCTGCTGGGCGTCACTCTGGATCCGGCGCTGTTTGCGGAGTGGACGCCGATGCCCGAGGTGTACGGCTTCGACACCATGAGCGAGGCACGCATCGATGCCCGCGGCATGGAAGCGCGTGCCGAGACCGCAGCGCGCATCGCCGAGATGGTGCTCTCCTCGAGCATGTTGCCGCAGGGCTGCGCGGGCGCGACGTCGAGCGGGGACCTGAGCCTGACGTGGAGCGACTGCGGTCAGCCCCTCACCACGAGCCTCGCCTCACGCGGCTTTCGTAGGCCGCTACGCGCGGGCGAGCTCGACGAGTACCACATGCTGTTCGACCGGGTGTGGGAGGCCGCACGGCCGGTGCCCGAGCTCAACGCTGCGCACGAAGCGATGACAGCCGTCGTCGAGGCGATTCTGTTGTCACCCAACCTTACCTTCAAGCCCGAGTTGGTGGCTGAGGGTTTCGACGTGAGCGAGAGATCTTACCGCATCGCCTCGCGACTTGCGTTGTTTGCCCTCGGCTCGATTCCTGACGCGGAGCTCTGGGCAGCCGCCGAGAGCGGGGAGTTCGACACCGCAGGTGGGCTCGAGAAGCAGGCAGAGCGCCTGCTGCGAGATCATGGCGATCGCTTTCTGCACACCTTCGGCGGACAGTGGCTCGGCTTTCGTGATCCTGCCCCCGGAAGCGATCCACTGCTTTTGTCGATGCGCGAAGAGAGCCGGGCCGTCGCTGACGCGGTGTTCACGGAGGGCATGCCGGCGGCTGCATTGCTCGAGCCGGGCTTCACCATCGTGGACTCAGGGCTCGCCGCTCACTACGGCCTGCCCTTCGATGCTGCCACCCCGGGCGCACAGCGCATCGAGACGGACGCGCGCGGCGGACTGCTCTCCCAGGGCTACTTCCTCAAGCGAACGGCGACGGGCTCAGACTTTCGGCGCGCGATCCACCGGGGCCTTTGGACACTCACCCGCCTCTTGTGCAGAGAAATGCCGCGCCTCGACGCCGCAACGCTCGAGGAGATCTCTGAGTCGCTCGATGCCATCGACCGCACGCGACCCCTCTCGGAGCAGATGGAAGTCCACCGCAATCGCAGCACGCGCTGCCCGGCATGCCACGCCCAGATCGATCCCGTAGGCCTCGCACTCGAGCAGTACGATCCAGAGGGCCTCTCTCGAAAGGTCGACGCGAACGGGCATCCGCTCGTCAGCGACCTGGAGCTATTCGGCCAGCGCGTCGCTGATCCAGCCGCACTCGCGTCGGCCATCGCCGGGTCGCCCGACTACGCCTCGTGCGTCGCCGAGAAGGCGCTCACCTTCGCGCTCAACCGCGGCCCCCGCCCTGCGGAGCTGTGCATCGCGGGCGAGCTCGCGGCCTCGGGAGGGGATGGCGGCGCCTCCCTTCGTGACGTGGTGCTGTCTGCGCTTCTCGCGTCGTTTGAGCTCGCTGAGGTGTCACGATGACCATGACTCGAAGAACGGTGCTGCGAGCCCTTGGCATCCAACTCGCGTTGCCGCTGCTGTCCAGCGTGCTTCCGCGCGAGGCACGCGCAGAGTCGCGCAAACGAAAGCACTTCATCGCCGTCTATTTTCCCAACGGCGCGTACATGCCCGCGGGCCAGAACGGCAGCTGGACGTTCGGCGATGCCCTCGCCCCCCTCGGCGACTACGCACGCAACACGATGATTCTACGCGGCCTGCACAACGGCTTTTCTGGCATCGACCCCCACTGGCAGAACTGCGCTGGCTTCATGTCGTGCTCGCCCATTGAGCTTGGAGACCCAGGCATTGCCCGCTGCGCCAAGTCGCTCGACCAGTACGTCGCGGAGGCCCTCCCCTCGCCCAAGCACTCTCTCGAGATCGGCGGGATCTACTACCATCGACACCTGCTCAACGATCACCCTGGCTACTCTCACGACTACCTCAATCGCATCTCGTGGCAGTCGGCCGACACCTATCGCTCTCCGGTTGCGGACCCCACGCGGCTCTTTTCGCAGCTCTTCGGCGACGGCAGCGTCGCGTCCGAGGCGGTCATCGCCTACCGCCGCAGTCGCAAGCAGAGCGTCCTCGACCACCTGCACAAGGACGCCACGCGCCTCGCAACACACCTGCCCGGCGACTACCGCCCCGTGCTCGACGCATACATGCAGTCGGTGCGCGAGATCGAGCGGCAACTTTCCCAACCCGTGGTCACCTGCCCGGGTGCGCCCGCTGCGCCGACGGGCGATTTCTCGCAGCCCAACGTGAACTACATCCAACGCTTCGAGCTGATGCACGACATGCTCGTGTTGGCCCTGCAGTGCGGGCTCACCAACGTGGGCTCGATCATGTACGGGCCCTCGGTGTCCGACGACATCAACTTCTCGGAGTCTCTCGGCTCAGGGTCCGGCCACCATGCGTACGCCCATCACGGCGGCACAGAGGCACGCATCGCGCGGCTCAAGCAGATCACACGCGTGCAGACAGGCCTGCTCGCCCATCTGCTCAAGCGGCTCGATCAGAGTGGCCTGCTCGCCGATACGCTCGTCCTCTACGGCTCGGACATGTCCGATGGCGACGTCCACCTCACCGAGAATCTGCCGGTGCTGCTGTGCGGTGCCGGAGACGACCTCCGCTTTGGTCAGGAAGTGGGCAAGCGCGAAGCCCGCCGGCCCCTGTCCGATCTCCACATGGAGATCCTCAGGCTGCTCGGCGTGAACGGCGTCGCTTCGTTCGGGACTGGCGAGTGTCAGAGCACGGGATCTTCGCTCGGCCTGACGGTGTAGCCTCGTCCCAGTCGAAAACGTATTCCAAGCGTGCCGACGAAACCCGTGCGCCGAGCCTCGTCGCAGAGGACGCCTCCACGATACGTCGTGCCTCCTCCTGCCCACTCGGCGTGCGCGCCCCTCCCAGAGGCCACCGCCCACGTCGACGGCGAGCGCAAACAC
>CAYNOM010000264.1:0-8052 GCA_964398415.1 uncultured Polyangiales bacterium
TGCCACACGAGCAGCGAAGGCTCGGACGCACACAACCAGAAGCTGTCCGAGTCGCGCGCGAAGGCCGTGCGGACGTACCTGACGGGCCATGGCATCCAGGCGAAGCGGCTGAGCTCGAAGGGCCTCGGCGAAGCGCAGCCCATCGCAGACAACGAGACCGAAGAGGGGCGCGAGAAGAACCGCCGCGTCGAGTTCTTGATCGTGGAGCAGGGAGGTGAAAAGTGATGCTGCGTCGACTTACGACAGCGGTCGCCGTCGTGGCGCTCGCAGGTTGCACCTTCTATGCGCGCGGCCCGGAGGACTACCGCAAGGCCACGCGTGAGCTGCTCGACGGCCAAGCAGGCAGCATTCGGAGCTGCTACGAGCGCGAGCTCAAGCGCGACGACAAAGCCTCTGGCAAGGTCGTCGTGCGCTTCGACGTGGAGCCGAAGACGGGTAACCTCGTGAACGCCAAGGTGGTCGACGACACCACCACCGCCACGGCACCCCTGCAGAAGTGTGTGCTCGACGCCCTCGACGGGCTGAAGCTCGATCCGCCCGATCAGCGCAAGGGCGAAGCCACCTTCGAGTGGGAGTTCGCACCAAGGAAGTAGGGGCGCAAAGCCCCTTTCACGACACGAGCGAGCGCCTACATGGCCCCACGTACTTGGGTGCGCGCGCGGCATCGTCTACCGTGGTGTCACAGGGGGAACACGCTCGTGGCCAAGTTTCGCGGCAGCGTCTTCGAATCGACACGCATGTTCACGCAGAAGGAGCTCGGCGACGGCGCGGTCGAGCGCGTGCTGAGCGATCTCTCCGAAGAGGACCGCCTCCTGCTCGCCAACGTGAACACCCTCGGTTGGTACGAGGTGGAGCCCGTGCTCCGCTATCACCACGCGCTCGATCGCTGCTTCGGCAGCGGCGACCTCGGGCTGTGCACGGCCGCGGGGCGCTTCAGCGCGGGCTGGCAAATCAACACCGTGCTCAAGGTGTTCGTGCGCCTGCGCTCCCCTTTGTGGCTGGTCGAGAAGGCCACGAGCGTCTGGTCGCGCTACCACGACACGGGTCGCTGGCAGATCGAATCGGAGGACGGCTTCATCCGCGGCGAGCTACGCGACTTCGCCGTGCGCGACCTCGCGTTCTGCGCGCGCCTTCGCGGCTGGCTGCAGGGCGCGGTCGAGCTCACCGGAGGCAAGGACGCCAACGTCACCGAGTCGAAGTGCGCCTGTCGCGGACACGACCACTGCGTGTTCTCGGTGCGCTGGCGAGCTTGATCAACGCGGTAAGCCCAGGTGCATGATCTTGACGAGCAATAGGCCGCTCAAGATCACGACCCAGCTCAGTTGGATCCACACCAAGAACAGGGGGAGGAAAGCGAAGGCCCCATAGACGAGGTTATAGCTACTGAAGTTGGAGATGAAAATGTCGAAGGCCCTGCGCACCAGCTCGAAGGCGACGGCCACCAGCGTCCCTCCCACCGCGGCAAAGCCGACGGGTACCTGCGTGTTCGGCACGACGAGATAGATGGCGGAGAACGAAAGTGCCGAGAGCACGAGCGGCATCGGCGCGAGATACTTCGCTTCGACACCAAGCAAGATCGCAAGCTCGGCGATCGGATCGAACGCAAACACGAAGGCGTGAAAGCTGATGCTGAGCGCGAGCAGAAAGGCGCTCACGCCTGTGATCATCGCGTAGGTCAAGAAGCGCTTGAGGGCAGAGCGCGTGGTTCTCACGCGATAGATTTCGTTGAAGCTCAGCTCGATGCTGCGCAAGAGCAAGATGACCGTACCGAGTAGGATCAAAACGCCGGCGTAGCCGAGCTTACTGGCCTGCAGCGCGAGTCGGTCCAGCTCGTACGTCAAGTCCTCGGCGCTTGCCCAAGGGAACGCGCCCGAGACGAAGCTCAAGAGGCTGTTGTGCGAGGCCTGCTCGAACGGAAGGTTCGAGAGGATGATGAAGGTGAGCAGCAGCAAGGGGGCGACCGCGAACAGGGTCGTGTAGGTCAAGGCTGCCGATCTCAGCAGGATGTGGCTTCGCTGAAACTCCTGACGTAGGGCTTCTAGGTGCGACACGGGGATGATTCCAGCCCCGTCATCCTATCGTCAGGGGGCCCGGGATCAAAGCGGCGCGTGATTCAGCGCGCATCGCCCTCGAGGGCACTAACGGGAGCGCTCCAGCGCATACACGGGGATGTCTGCCCCGCGGTCGAGCCACAGCCCGCCCCCGAGCTCGAGGAAGTGCTTCGACAGCCCGCGTCGGTAAAAGGCTGCAGGCCGCTGCTTCATCCCACGGTCGGTGAGCTCGCGGTCGAGCGTGCCCTCGTCGAAGTCCTCGCGCGTCACCGCCTCCACGTACAGGGCGCCGCGACACAGCGTGCCGAGGTTATCCATCGCGCGCCGCGCCGCGGCGTCGTCGAGATAGGGCAGAACGCCCTGGCAGATCACGAGGTCGAAGGGCGTCTTACTCGCGTAGTCGACCACCGAGCCCTGCTCCCAGCCGAAGCGCTCGCACAGGTAGGGGCTGTATTCGACGCCATGATAGCGGGCGCGCGGGAAGTGACGCGCGATCACCTCGCGCCACAGGCCGATGCCACAACCCACGTCGAGCACGCGGCGCACGGGCACCCCGAGATAGCGTACGTAGCTGCAGACGAAGCCACCGAGCTTGTCGAGCACCTTGCGATCGACGACGCGCGTCTTCGGGTCGAAGTAGAAACGGCGGTAGTACGCCTCGTCGAAGCGGGTCTCGGTCACGCGCTCGGCCTCCAGCGCCGCATGGCCTTGGGGCGCGGCGGGTGCATGGCGCCATGCATAGCACGGCTGCGTCGTCCGCCGCCCTCGCCTCGCGAGCTGAGACGTTCTCGTGTCAGCCGAGCCCGTATCGTGCACACTCGTCGTCCAAGGGACCGTGAGCCCGCGAAAAGGAACACGACGCATGCAGAAGATGTCTTCCGTGTGTTTGCTGGCAGGGTTTTGTCTGGCGTGCGGGAGCGATGGAGACGAGAAGTCCGACAGCTCCGGTATTCCCGCGGACAAGAAGGTCACGGCCTTCACAGACGAGGATGCCCAGCGGTGGTGCAACTGGGTCGAAGGGCTTGTCGCCGGCGTGAACATCACCGACGCCCAGGCATGCACGATCGTTGCGTGGGAAGAGTCATCGACCACGGAGCAGTGCATCGCGGCCCGGGACGAGTGTGTCGACTACGTGGAACCGGAGGTCGACACCGTCGAGTGCGCCGACCTGACCGCGGACGACATCAACGTGCCTGACGAGTGCGCGAACGTCACGGTCGCGCAGATCGAGGCTTGCCTGCGCGGCTACCTGGAGGCGTACGCGTCGGCCGCGAACATGGCGACCTGCGAGGATCCCGATTCGGTCGACGACCAAAGCCTGCCTGTGGCCTGCGGCGAAGGCGGCGAGCTCCTCGACTGCGTTCCGGGTTGACCATCCCGCCGGGGTAGTGAAGTCGTGCCGCACGGGCCATGGGAGCGGGACGCCATCGGTGCGGAAGACAAGCGTCAATCTGGAAGGACCGTCCCCCCCCCACGTCGTATTGGCAGGCCGACGGCAGCGTGGTGATGCAGGACGCATTTCTTGGCGGGGAAGTGCCGTACGACGTGGTGATTCCCCACCGATCACACGCATTCTCCTCTGAAGGATTGCGTTGGACCCGATCTCGTTCCAGTGTCGTACACCCCCGATGTCGCCCCTCCCATGCTCGGAAGGCGCGCACATGGATTGTCCCTGCCGACCTGGAATGGCTACTTGAAGAGGTAGACGATGAAGCTTTGGCGTTGGTCCTTTGCAGCCCTGCTCTTGGGTGCCGCGGCGTGCAGCGCTTCGGAAAACAGCAGCTCTTTGTTGAACAGCGGCGCAAACGGCGCGGGCGACAGCGACGCAGGCACCGGCGGCAGCGGAGGCTCCGGAAGCACTGGAAACAGCGGTAGCGCGGGCAGCGGCGGGGCCAACCCGGTCGACGACCCCTTTTGCCAGGAGTACGTCGTGCGCGCCGAGCGGACGACCCCCGACATGCTCATCGTCCTCGACCGCTCCGGCAGCATGAATCCCCGGGGAAATACGACTAGCACCGATCGCTGGGCTGGCTCGCGTGATGCCGTCATTCAGGTGACCGGACAGTTCGGCGACGAGATCCGCTTCGGGCTGATGACCTTTCCTGCCTGGCATGATTGCTCCCAGGTCGGCTCGGGTTGCGACCGGGGCACCGTGGATAGCTGCGAGCGCGGAAGCGAGAACGTCATGCTCGACCTCGACACGGCGGATGCCATCGCCAGCGCGCTCGACGCCATGCAGGCCGCGGGCAATACGCCCACTGCCGCGACCTTGAGGGAGGCCGCAACGAAGATCGGCAGCGGTCTGGCGGGACCGGACGAGACCGCGGTGCCCAAGTACATTCTGTTGGTCACCGACGGTGAGCCCAACTGCGGAGACGGCAGAAGCAGCACATCTAAACCGCAGGACGTGACCGACACGGTGGCGGCCATCGATGCGCTCACGGACCAGGGCGTGAAGACCTACGTCGTGGGCTTCCAAACCGCCTCGAATGGCTCGCTGAGCAAGAACCTCGACCTGATGGCGGCGGCTGGCAATACGGGCGAGACGAAGCACCGCTCGGTGAACAGCGGCGCAGACTTGGAGCAGACCTTTGCCGAGCTCGCGGGCAAGGCCGTCAGCTGTTCCTTTTCGCTCGAGAAGCCCGCCAAGGACCCCTCGTTCGTGCTGGTGGAGGTCGACGACAAGCAGGTCAACCTCAACGACCCCGATGGCTGGGTGATCAGCGAGGACGGCAAGACGATCACGGTCCAAGGCGCAGCATGCGAGGCGTTGCAGGACGGCGGCGAGCACAAGCTCGACGTGCGCGTGCTGTGCGAGGTGGTGCCGGTCGTCTGAGGCTGACGCGCCAGGGGGCGAGCGCGCGAGCCCCCTCCCCGCCCGCGAGAAAGCCGTGACGTCGTGCAACTCCCATCGCATCTCGGCCGAGAGGTACTAGGATCGCCCCTGGAGGTGGAGCCTGATGTTCTTCGGGAAGAAGAAGGTCGAGATGCCGCGGCCGGAGGAGGCCCTGCCCGGGCGGGCCGAGAAGATGCCCGTGCCGGAGCAGCACTTCGTCAATGGAAACCGCATCGTTCCGCCCTTTCCCGAGGGCATGGAGCGCGCCATGTTCGGCATGGGCTGTTTTTGGGGCGCCGAGCGCAAGCTGTGGCAAACCGAGGGCGTGTACACGACGGCCGTCGGCTATGCGGCCGGCTACACCCGAAACCCCACCTATGAAGAGGTGTGCAGCGGTCTGACTGGCCACAACGAGGTGGTGCTCGTCGTGTTCGACCCCGCGCGCACCCCCTACGCCCTCTTGCTCAAGGCCTTCTGGGAGAACCACGATCCGACCCAGGGCATGCGCCAGGGCAACGACGTCGGCACCCAGTACCGCTCGGGCATCTACGTGTTCAGCGAGGCGCAGCGAACGAGCGCCGAGGCGAGCCGTGGCGCCTACGAGCAGAAGCTGCACGAAGCCGGCTATGGTGCGATCACGACCGAGATCCTGAGCGCGCCCGAATTCTATTATGCCGAGGCATATCACCAGCAGTACCTCGCCAAAAATCCTGGCGGCTACTGCGGCATCGGGGGTACGGGAGTGAGCTGTCCGGTGGGGTTGGGGGTCTGAACGTGCGGGACAAAGAATGGTTGAAGCTGCTCGAGCTCGCTTGCCTCAAGCTTTCGGCCCGCGACGCGCGCATCGAGCTCGGGGGAGAAGATCCCACGGATGAGCGACTCGTGTTCTGCGGCCTCGACGAGGTGCGGCGCTTGGTGGTGGTGTTCGACGAGCCGCCAAGCGATCGGAGCGCCGCCACCGAGAAGCTGAGCGTGCTCGCGGAGAGCTTCCAGGAGACGTTGGCTGCCTACGCCGAGCCCCAACCGCTCCGCAGCCCGATGGCTCTGCAACGCGAGCTCGACCTCACCCTCGCCCAGCTCGCCGAGCGCACGGGAGCCGAGACGATCTGGATCATCGACGTTCAGTCGCCGGTGTTGTGGGGAAGCTCCGAGGCCCATCCCAAGGATCTCGATCTCGATGTGCTGCTGCTGACGGCCGATGCCGATCGCGATCTCGCCAAGACCCAGGTGACCTGGGCCGAGCTCCTGGCGGCCCCGGCGTCTGCGGCGTCCGAGCGCCTGCGTGAGGCAGGGCTCACCGGCAAGGCCATGCGGGCGGTGCAAGACGAGCTCGAGATCCTGCGTCAGCTCAGCGAGCAGGGGGGCCTCGCCGCAGCCGCCCGGCGTTTGCGCACGGCACGCGCCCTGGCCGAGATCAAGAAGCGCACGGCCAACGACCACGCGCTCCTGCGCTGCGAGCTACGCGGGCCTGACATCCAGTGCTTCGCGCACTCGCTGGCCGGCCAGTACCAGCTGATCCTGGTGTTCGACGAGACCTACTCGCCGCTCCACGCCGAGGGCAACGTCCAGCGCGCCATGCCTCACATCGAGCGCCTGCTGCTCTCGCTGCCGCCGATCGATCCGGAGACCCAGGGTGCCCGAGGCGCCAAGGTGATCCGCCTCCCGCGCAAGCGCTAGCGTTCGTCGGCGTCGCGCTCTCGCGTACGGCACAGGCGGTCCCAGAGGATGAACGCCTCTGAGAAGTTCACGGCGGCATTCGCGTGATGCCGATTGTGGAAAGCGGACGTGTTGACCAAGGCGCGCGGTAGCGTGCCTTCGAGCCAGCGCACGGAAACCCCACAGTGCAGGTAGAAGTTGAGCGTGACGAAGCCGACCACCAACGCGAAGTAGAGCGGCGCATAGTGGAGCGCTTCGGGGATCGCGACGAGCAAGAGCGGCCAGAAGGTGAGCAGCGATTCGACAGGCCCCACGGCAAAACCGGCGAAGGCCGTGGGATCCCGAAAGGCGTGGTGGGCGCGATGGAACGGAAAGAACCAGCGCGTGTGGAGCAGGCGATGCTTCCAATAGAGCCACGCGTCGAGGAGCACGAGGGCGGCCGCCGTCGATGCGACGACGCGCAGGCCTCCGCCAGCCTCTTCCAGGCTCCACACGAGCCCCGTCGGGTGCCCCGACCCCATGCGAGACAGCGGCCACGCGAGCAGGCAGCTCGCGATCCACGCGGCAAGCGTCGTGTCGCGGATCTCGTGCCAGATTGGAGCCGGCCTGCGGCGTGGCCCCTGGAGCCGCGCGTGCGCTCGCTCGCTGAAGAACGTGACGATCGCGGCGCCGAGTAGCACCGCGCTTCCGATACCCAGGAAGCCTATCGCCAGTGCCGCGTACCAAACGCGCGGCCCGTCCGCGCACAAGAGCCCGGCGGCAGTGAGACCGAACAGAGCTCCTCGGTCCACCCACGCCCATGACCCGTGGAGGCCCAAGGCGCGACGTCGCGGGGCGGCCGCCAGTGCGGGTGCGGGCGTGCTCGGGACGTCTATCGATGAAGAGTCGGCTTTCTCGTGCGCGTGCATCGAACAACCCCTTTGCCAAGCGTGATCTGGCCGGTTTGCGACGGGAACGGCTCCCGCCATTTCGTTACGCGGTGTAACACCAATTCATTACACTGTGTAACGCTTTGGCCAGGCGCCACGAGCGAGAGTGCCGAAGTCCCCATCGACCTTCCGGAAGCGCTCCGGTACATTGAGCCTCGATGGCCGAAAGCAGCCGCCGGCGATCCCGCAACAAGGCACTGGGACCGCGAGTTCCCACCGAGGCACGAACGCGTCAGTTAATCGCGGTGGCCGCCGAGTTGTTGACTGAGCACGGCGAGGAAGGCGTGCAGATCACCGACGTCGCAGAGCGCGCGGAGGTGTCCCGACCGCTCGTCTACCGGCTCTTTCCAACGCGGCAAGCGCTCGTCCGGGCCGTGCTCGAAGACTTCGCGCAGTTTCTCACCCAACGGTTCCAGCATGCGCGCCAAAAGCACGGGCCCAAGGACGTCGAAGCCCTGGTGAGCTCGTACGTCGAGGCGTGCTGCGACGCCATCTCGGAAAAGGGCTCAGGTCCCTGGCTGTTGCTCGACCCCCGGGGCACCGACCCGCAGATGGCGCAGCTCGGACGTGAGATCTTCCT
>CAYNOM010000265.1:0-8050 GCA_964398415.1 uncultured Polyangiales bacterium
GGCCGAGCACGGCTTCATCGGCAGCGGCTGGGTCGAGCTGTCAGCCCGCGGCAACGAGGCGCGCGTCTTCGATGCCTTTGCGTCGCAGTACGAGGGCTTCGAGGCGCCGCCGACCTCCACCCCCTCGGCCGACACCTACTTCGATGCCCTGGGGCGCGAGACCTACATCTACGAGCCCGCGACGAAGGAGCTCGGACGCACCTATACGCTGCGGCAGTACCTGCCCTTCGAGTCTCGCGTCTACGACGAGCGCGAGACGAGCTCCCAGGCGTGGCAGCACCCCTCCATCGCGCGCAGCGACGGTAGAGGTCGCGTGCGCGAGGTCGAGAAGACGAACAGCGCGCCTGGAGTGGCGCTGCAGCGGCTGCGCTGGCGCATCGAGTACAACGCGGCAGACGAGGTCGTCTCCATCGCCGACCCCATGTGGTCGGACGACCCGGCGAGCGCCTTCCATGGCGACCGCCACAAGCGGCACTACGCCTACGACAGCCTCGGACGTCCGCTCTGGATTCGTGATCCCAGCATGGGTGTCATTCGCTACGAGCACGACGACGTGGGTAACCTCACCCGTCGCCTCGATGCCCTGCAGCAGGAGGTCGTGTGGGAGTACGGTAAGGCCAACCGACCGCTCGCGCGGCACGCGCGCAACAACGCAGACGGGCGCGCAGACTACAGCTATCGCTTTCACTACGACGCGGCCGACCCGAGCGGGCCACTCTCGGATGCCGCCAATCTTCTAGGTCAGCTCGCGTACGTGGAGTTTCCCACCGGCCAAGACCACTACGACTACGACGTCTACGGGCGTCAGGTGCGCGAGGCGCGCCTGTTGTGGAACCCGCTCACCTCCAACTTTGGGGCGCAGTCCCGAGATCTGTTCGTGCAGCGCACGCACTACGCCGCGGACGACGTCGTGCGACGTCTCGAGGCGCCTGGCGGGCTCACGGTCGACTATCAGCACAACGCTCGCCGACTCTTGGAGAGCCTGACGGCGCGACTCGGGGGAACCACGCGCGCGCCCGTGCACGGCCTGCGCTACGAGCCGCGCGGCCAGGTGACCGAGGGCGAGCACGGCAACGCCACGCGCTCCTGCCGCCGCTATGACGAGCGCGGGCAGCTCGTCGGAACGCTGACCAGCAAGGTGGGGGCGGTGAGCTGTGCAGCCACCGGTGGCAGGGCCGGCGTCGGCACCCATCACCTCTACTACCAGCGCATCCACAACGGCTTGATCGCGCGCATCGATGATCTGAGCGTCACCCGACCCTCGATCATGCGCCTCGACGCGAGCTATGCCTATGACGCGATAGGCCAGCTCGTGCGCGCCGAGGATGAGGTTGCGACGCTGCACTTTCGCTACGATGCCATCCAGAACCTGATCGGGCGCGACATCCGCGCAGGCACGCCGAACCTTCCGTCTGGTGACTTCGCCTATGGGGAGGGAGGTGCCGGCCCCACCATGCTCACCTCTGCGGGAGGAGAGACCTATGCTTAC
Organism: uncultured Polyangiales bacterium; assembly: GCA_964398415.1. Taxonomy (GTDB): domain Bacteria; phylum Myxococcota_A; class Polyangia; order Polyangiales; family DASUME01; genus DASUME01. The sequence goes on from CAYNOM010000265.1 coordinate 1,490, forward strand.
GACGCGCTGGGGCAGCTCGAGCGTTACAGCGGGTATGCACTTACTTTCGACGCGGAAGGGCAGCTCGTTCAGGCCGACAAGGCGGACAAGCATCTCGAGTTTCACTACGACGCCTGGGGCAAGCGGCGCATCGCGTTGCTCGTCGATCAGAACGGACCGAGTAAGGTTCAGCGCTTCGTCTTCGACAGCTATCAGCTACGCGAGCAGGCCGAGAGCGGCAACGCGCTCAGTGTGGATGAGTTGTGGCACATCGGCACCCCGCTCGGTGTGACAGAGGTGAGGCGCGCTGACGGCATCGTCATCGACGCCACGCTGCTCGCCCAGCTCAGCGAATATCTGGCGGGGCTCGGTACCGACGTCCGACCCTTGCCCGTCGAGTTTCTCGACCTCGACGACGACGGGGACGGCCTCGACCGGGACGACTACGAAGCTGCCGAGGCCGCCTTCGAGGCTCGGCGAAAAGTCGGCGGTGTTCGCGATGTCTGGACCTGGCATCATCGCGATCAGCTCGGCGGGACCACGCACGTCACGGATGTTGAGGGCGAGCTGGTCAGCCACCAGGCGTTCCATCCCTATGGTGCACGGAGTGCGCGACGCGGTGCCGTTCCCACGATCGGCTATGCGGGCGCCAACGACGAGGTCGATGCGGATCTCGGCCTCGTGTACTTCCAAGCGCGGTACTACGCACCCAAGCTCGGGCGCTGGATCTCGCCAGATCGCTACGTCGGCGAGGATCCCCAGGTTGCGCTCGATCACCTGACGCAGGGCAATCTCTACACCTACGTCGGCAACAACCCGATCGTCCACGTCGATGAGACGGGGAACATCTTCGAGACGGTGTGGGACATCGCGAACGTCGCGATGGACGTCGCGTCGCTCGCCGGCAACGTAGCGACCGGCAACTGGGGCGCAGCGGCAGTCGATGCGGCGGGGCTCGCGGTCGATGCCGCCGCCGTGCTGATCCCGGGTGTACCTGGCGGCGCGGGCACCGCCATCAAGGCGGTCCGTGCGGCTGACAAGGCCAACGACGCGTACAAGGCGAGCAAGAAGGCGGCGAACGCAGCGGAAGCCGCCAAGGACGCTGCGGATGCGGCGAAGAAGGCGCAAAAAGCCGCGAGAACCGAGAAGACGGCCGAGGCGGGGAAGGGAGCCGGCGAAAAGGTTGCGAAGGCGGAGAAGCAAGCCGATGCCGCAAAGCCCACGAAGACGAGGTGGAGCACTGCAGACAAGGAGAAGGCCTGGCGCGCGAAGGGTCGGCCGGATGGGAAGCCGCCGAAGCGCGAAGTCCTCGTGCGCGATCGCAAGACCGGCGAACGATACAAGAAGGTCGAGTCGAAGGAGCTGCACCACAAGAAGCCGCGTCGCGAGGGCGGGTCAAACGAACCAGACAATCTCGAAGAGGTCTGGCCGACACAACACGAGGCGATCGATCCGCACCGACACACGGGGTACGATGTCATTGAAGTGGTCAAGGAGATCAACTGATGGCGGATACCCGATTCGTGAACGAAGTTCCCTGGAAGGGCCTTGAGGATAGGGTCGCCCGCCGCACGTCCACGCCACTGTTGCCCAGCGATCAGTTTGAGGCGCAGGCACTGTCCCGAGAGATTGCTGCATCGCAGTTCACCGAGGAGGAGATCTCCGCGCTTTCGCTCGATGAACCAGATTTGCTAACTCGGTTCGCATGCGCATGGATTCTGCACAACCGCGGCATCGACTACGGCGAGGAATGGGATCCAGACGAAGGAGACCAGCAGCCAACCGACGACAGGAATCCGACAGGAAGAACATTCGTCCGGGGCTTTTTGGTCACGAGCGCGATCATGCTGCTCTATGCGGGGCGTGCACCCGACAGGCTGCACGCCTACCTCGTGGCGCGGAGGATCCCCAAAGCGAAGCGCGTACGCGACGACGTCGTACGGCTCTACGAGTTGGTGAGACGCTGAGTGTTTACCGTCCGCACTGATATCGTAGTCGCCGGCCGATCTGACCCGCCGCGTCACCGCCCCTGACTCAAGCCCGCTCCACAAGCCAATGGTAGAGCGGCAAATGCAGCGAGAGGGCGCGCGTGGGCTTGGCCCAGCCCTCCTGGGACAACCAACCGAGCAGCGCGCGCTCCTCTACGTCGAACGCGGTGCTGCCATCCAGGCTCGCCAGCAATAGGCTGGCTGGATGCACGATCACATGCTCGATCTCGCTTGCGCGCTGCTTGGCGAGCGCGGCGGCGGCACGGGCGGATGTCGGGTCTCCTCGCAGCAACGCGAGCTGCGCGCCGGTGAGCGCGGCGAAGGCGGGCGTGATGCCCCTCTCTGCCCGGCGCAGCGCGTGCACTCTCGACTCGGCTTCGCGCAGAAGCCGCTCGCGCGCGTCGCCTGTCTCGACGAGCGCGGCCCGCAGCGCGGCGTCGGCCCTGAGCCAGTCGAACAGCTCGCGTGCGAACTGCGTGCGCGACAGGATCGTGCCGTCGAGCTTGGGCCACAAAGCCTTCCAGTAGACGTAAGAGCTAGAGCCGCCGCGGTACATGTGGATGCCCGACATGGCGCTGATCTCGCCGAGGTGCTGCGCCCCGAGCGGCATGGCACCCCAGGGCAGCATCGCGCGCTCCACCTCCCTCGCCGCGGCGTCGGGATCGTCGCGCATCAAGTGGCGTGCATTGCCGAGGCCGAGCACCGAGCAGGTGGCGAGGGAGAATCGGTCGCCGCGCGCATCGGCCTCGCGAATCCACGTGGAGGCGAGCTCGTTCAGGCGTTGAAACTCACCGAGGTTGTAGTGCGCTGCGAGCATCGCGCCGCGCACGTTGGCGAGCATCCAGGCCTCGCCTGGCTTTTCCGTGCGATAGCGCCACTCGGCCCTGGCGAGCTTCTCCAGGGCCGAGCGCAGATCCCAGCCGATGAAGCTCGCATAACCCTGGGTGAAATCGAGGTACACCTCGAGGTCGTCCGCACGACAGGCGTCAACGCACGCCCGCGCGCGCGCAAACTCCGCATCGATCAGCTCCGTCTTTGCGCCGCGCATCGCGAGCAGCACCGCCTCGCCACAGGCCGAGAGCCCCACATGCCGCGCAGAGCCCAACTGCCGGGCCTTGTTCGCGTAACGGCCTGCGAGCTCCACGCTGCGCAGCATGTCGGCCCAGATCAGCGGGTACCAGAGGCGCCACAGGGTCTCGAGCTGTGCCTGAGCACGCGCAGGAACGTCCGCTTCGACGCGCAAGACGGTGCTGCGCCTCCGCATGGACAGCGCAAGGCGTCCCCAGAGCAGGCGCACGGCCACGCCGAACGTGCTCTCGGGCCAGGCGAGATCGACCTCATCGAGCGCAAGCTTGGCGGCCTTCACGCCCTCCTCGACGTGCCCTGCTTGCAGCAACTGTTGGGCCGCGCGCACCTGCAACATGTGGCGCTCGGACTCCTTGGCGCGCCCGAGCGTCGCGAGCAGCACGCGCGCCGACTCTGCGTAACGACCGGCCGCCGCGAGGGCGTCGGCGTAGCCGAGCTCGGTCTCGTGAAGCTGCGCGGCGTCGAAGCGGTCCTCGCCCAGCGAGAGCAGGGTGCGGTAATGATCGCAGGCGCGCTCGAAGGCAGCGGTGGCCATGCAGTGTGCCGCCGCACGCGCGAGCCAGGGCAACGCGAGCTCCTCGGACGCAGCCCCCAAGAATAGACGAGCGATCTGGGCGGGATCGACGCCCTCGTGCTTGGACCACGCCACCGCGAGACGCTGATGCAATACCGCGCTGGCGCGCGGCTCGATGCCGGAGAGCACGGCCTCACGAATGCGGTCGTGATAGCAGGCAAGCTCGGCACGTCGCACCTGGCTCGCGAGTCGCGCACTGCGCAGCTGCGACGACAGGCGGGAGAGCTCTTCACCGTCCACGTCGAGCGCGGAAGCGAGCACCTTGAATGGCACGGGCGCACTCGCGACGGCCAGAAGCTCGAGCAACGCGCGCGGGCCGAGCCCGAGACTCCGCGCGCGTCGACGCAGGGTCTCGTCGAGCCCTGACGCCGCCTTGCGCTCCGTATCGTCGACGTGCACGGCAAGCTCTGCGATGAACAGCGGGTGCCCTCGCGTGTCCCGCCACAGCTCCTCGACGCGGGGATCGCTCGCATCTTTGCCGCTCCAGTGGGCGCCGAGCGCACGCGCGTCGCTCTCGTCGAGTTGCCCCACGCGCAAGCACGTCACGTGCGGCTCGTGGCGCAGCGCTTGAAGCTCGAGCGTGAGCCTGCCCTCGACCTCGTCGAGCGGCCGAACGGTAGCGACGAGCAGCGCGCGCGCCGTGCTCTGCGCCTCGAACATGACGCGGAGCAGCTGCATGCTCTCCTCGTCGCTCCACTGAAGGTCGTCGATCGTGATCACGACGGGGGTCTTCTCGGCGATGCGCGACAAGAGCTCGGCGAACGCCACGAACATCGTGTAGCGATCGACGCGGTCGGTGTGCATCGAGAGCCGGGCGTGCGCTTCGTGAATCGCCTCGACGCGGCTCAACACCGGAAACAGCACCGGCAGCGCGCCTGCCACCGTGGGCAGCACGGCATCGCACGAGTAGCGTGTCAACTCGGACAGAAAGCGTGCGAGGTCGTCGACCCAGGCATCGAACATCTTGAACGGGACCTGCTCCGCCGCGTGACAACGGCCCTCGAGCACGAGGACGTCGCCCCGACGCTGGCGCAGATCGCGCACGAACCGGCGCACGAGCGTGCTCTTGCCCACGCCCGACTCGCCCTCGAGCATCACGAGGCGCAGCTTTCCCTGCACGGATTGTTCGAACTGCCGAAAGAGCTGATCGAGCTCTCGGCTGCGCCCCACGAACACACCCTCACTCACGCCCGAGCGCGAAAAAGGCGAGGGTTCGACGGGTGCGCGCCCGAGCCCCGCGAGCACCGCGCCCGACTGTGGGCGTCGCGCTGGATCGCGATCGAGCAAGGCCATGCAGAGCCGCTCGAGATCGCGCGGAATGCCGCGGACGTGACTGCTCGGCGGAGGCGGCGCACGCCGCTGCTTGTTGAGGAGAACCTGAAAGTGCGTGCCCTCGAAGGGCAAGCGCCCACACAAGGCCTCGTACAACATCACGCCGAGCGCGTAGAAATCAGCAGATGCAAACACGCGCTGCGCCGTGGCTTGCTCGGGCGCCATGTAAGCCGCCGTGCCCGACGCATCGTGCGCCGTGTGCCCTTCGCGCACCAGATGAGAGACGAGGCCGAAGTCGAGGAGCACGACGCGCCCCGCAGGAGTCACCTTGACGTTCGACGGCTTGACGTCGCGGTGCAAGAGGCCGTGACCGTGGAGCGCCTCGAGCGCCTCCGCGAGCTGCCCGAACCCCGCGCGCACGCGTGCTTCGTCGAAGCCTGGGTCATTTTCGCCCGCGCGCGCCCAGCTCACGAGATCGACGCCCGGCACGAGCTCCATGCTGAAGGCCCAGTCGCCCTCCCCTTCGTACAGCTCGCCGAAGCGCACGAGATTGGGGTGGTGCACATCGGCGAGGGAGCGAAACTCCTTCTTGAAGCGTAGGAGCGACTCGGGATTGATGTGATGCAGTTGCTTGAGCGCAACTTCGCTTCCGCTCTCGCGATCGCGCACGCGGAGCACACGTCCGAAACCACCCGAGCCGAGCACCGAGAGTACCTCGAAGCGCTCGAAGAGCAGGGCCCGCGCGTGCGACGGCTCGTTACGGCTCATAGGCCCCTGCGTGCGTGAAGCTCCCCCACATCGCCCCATCGATCGTAGCCGAGATGGACTTCCCACAGTAGGCGCATGCGGTCTTTCACTCTCGCTGCGCCGAAGCTGTAGGCAAACGTGATGAGCTCAGCGTCCGGGCCCGCGATCACTCGATCGGTGTGCGGCGCGCGCCCAGCGCAGAGCTCCCCTGCTCCTGGCGAGCATGATGGTCTCGCCCTCGCGCGGATGCTCCGGGTGCTCGGACAAGCTCTGCTCGAGCTGCCCGAAGCGTCCGCCCGGCAGCTCCACCTCCACAGCCGAAGACTCCGACACCACGCGGTAGCGCGACCAGATCAGGCCGTGCTCCATGCGCGTCGCGAGCTTCTCGACGCGACCGACGATCACCGCCTGTGCACCCGCGTGCAAGGCCTCGTGGCGAGCCCCAGCGTCGAGCCCATCGAGCCGCGCGGCCGCGGGGGTCGTCGAAGGCGCAGCGTTGGGCTCGCCCTCGACGCGCGGCGCGTAGGCGACGACGCCCGCCGCCAGGAGCGTGGCCAGCAGAAACGGGCGGGTTGGGGCTGCGACTCGGCGGCGTGCGAAATGGCCGAGCACCCATAGGCCCAGAAGCAGCCAGGCCGGAGCACGACGCGCGCCGAGCACGCTCGCGGTGCAGGCCGAGACGAGCTCCTGGGCCGGAAACGCTGCGTACAACGTGCTCAGCGCCTGCTCGTCCGTCTCGTCGAGTGTTCGCTGATGGGTCTCGCCGCGCCGGAACGCGGGGTTCATGGTCGCGCCGGGCACCTCGGGGGCCTCGCCCAGACCGAGAAGATGGCCAAACTCGTGCGCCATGACCCCCTGCAAGTCGTAGTGGGCCGTACTTGGCTCCAGCATTGGCATCACGGGCCGGTCGCCGTT
>CAYNOM010000266.1:0-4349 GCA_964398415.1 uncultured Polyangiales bacterium
TTCTCGATCGCGAGCGCCCTCGAGCTGCGCCCCTTTGGAATCTACGTCACCGCCGTTTGTCCGGATGCGGTGAAGACGAGCATGCTCGACGCCCAGCTCGGCAGCGACGCCGCGCGCATCGCCTTCAGCGGCCCGCGGCCGCTCACGGTGGAAGAGATCGCCGAAACGGTGATCAGCCAAGTGCTGACGAGCCGGCCGGTCGAGGTCACGCTCGCACCGAGGCGCTCTGGCCGCGCGCTCTTGAGCAAAGTGGTCGCGCTCGCGCCGGGGCTCGCCGTGCCGCTCGAGCCCTTGTTCAGCGGCCTCGGTAGCCGCGTGCAAGAGCGCATCCGCAAGCGCCGCGCGCGACGCCCCGCGCGCTGACGGGCGTGCGTGTCAGACGCCCTGCGTGTCCGCGCCCCACACGTACTTGTGAAGCTGCAGGTTCACGCGCACGGGCAGTCGGTCTTCGAGCACCCAGGACACGAGCTCTCTTGGATCGAGCACGCCGTGTACGGGCGACAGCAGCACCTGCCCCACGCGCGACGCGAGCGCATGCTCTGCGATCACGGCGCGGGCCCAGTCGTAGTCGGCGCGATCTCGGAGGACGAGCTTCACTTCGTCACGCGAGGTGAGGTGCCCGAGGTTTTCCCAGCGGTTTCGGGTGTGCTCGCCGCTGCCCGGCGCCTTGAGATCGACGATGCGGTGCACGCGCGGATCGAGCCGCGTGATGTCGCGCTCGCCGCTCGTCTCGATCAGCACGGTCTTGCCGGCCTCGCACAGCTCGCGCAAGAGCTCAGGCACGGCCGCCTGGAGGAGCGGCTCACCCCCCGTCAGCTCGACGAGCGGGGTGCCGAAGCCGAGCGCCTGTGCCAGCACCTCGTGGCGCGACAGCTTTTGGCCGCCGTGAAAAGCCTGTGGCGTGTCGCACCAACTGCAGCGCAGGTTACAGCCCGTGGTGCGAACGAAGGTACAGGGCAGCCCCGCGAAGGAGGATTCGCCCTGAATCGAGGCGTAGATCTCGTGGATGATGAGCGTATCGTCGCGCATCGGTACTTCTCCGGCAGCTACCTTTGGGCCCTCACGCACCCGGCGCAAGGCGAAGGTGAAACGCCGGCGAGAGTTGCACGGAGCGCCGCGCGACGACAGCTTTGGCCCATGTCGACGTCCGTGCGAGACAAGCTGAAGGCCGAGGTGTTGGCGGCTGGTTTTCAGGAGCTCGTGCCCCACTTTGCACGCGGCGCGCTCCTCATCGTCGCAGCAAGCTGTGACCTGCTCGACGCCGCCGAGGCCGTGGCCCGGGACGACAAGCCCAGCGTCGAGCGCTTGCTCGCACGAGGCGAGCTACGTAAAGCGAGCGACGACGACGCGCGACGCTTCGTGGCCGACAAGGAGCTGCGCTTTCAGCTGTTGATCGTCCAACCTTGGGTGCTCGCGCAGCCGCTCGCGTGAGAGGCCTCAAGATCTCTAGCGACGGCCGCGTGGCTCGGGGGGCAGCGCCGTGCGCGGATCTTCCGGCCAGCTGTGGCGCGGATAGCGCCGCATCAGCTCCTTGCGAATGCCGGGGTAGTGGCGGTCCCAAAAGCCGGGGAGATCGGTCGTCACCTGCACGGGCCGCTGGTTGGGCGCGAGTAGATGCAGCACGAGCGGCACCTTACCGTCGACGAGGCTCGGCCCGCGCTGCATGCCGAAGAAATCCTGCAGGCGCGAGGCGATCCACGGCGGACGATCGGGCTCGTAGTGCACGCTGAGCTCACGCCCCGAAGGCATGCGCCATTTGCGCGGTGCGAGGCCCTCCACACGCGCACGCACGTCGGGCCCGAGCAGCTCTGGCAGGACGTGCTCGAAGGGCTCTGCGCGCAGCTCGGCGAAGCTCAGCTTGCCGTGACAGTGGGCGCGCAGGGCCGCGAGCAGCTTTGCCTCGTCGAGTGGTGAAACGCGCGCGTCGTGCTGAGACGCGAACAGGATGCGGCGCTTCCATTGCTCGAGCGCGTCGACATCCCACGGGGCCGCTGCACCGGCGCGCAGGGCCGCATCGGCGAGACATGCGCTGACGTCGTCGCCGCGCGCACCGAGCGAACGGCTCTCGTCGAGAACGAGCGCATCGTAGGCGATCTGCTGGGCCACCTGCACGCGCTCGCTCGCCGTGTCGAACGTTACGCTGCGCGTCTCGCGAATGTGCTCTGCGAAGTGCTCGAGCAACCACTCGGGCTCGATGGCGCTCGCAGTGCGAATGACGGCGCCGCTCTTGCCGCGCTCATCGGCCTCGACGGCCACGAGCAAAGACGCCTCCTTGACGACGCTGCTCTCCGCGAGCCTCGCGGAGCCGCCGCCACTCAGCACCACGTCGTCCCCGTGCGCCGTGCGGCGCTTGCCCACGCGGTCGGGGAAGGCGAGCAAGGTGGAGACGCGCACGGCCGTCTCGAAATCGGGCTCGCTGATGCTGCGAGGCACGCCCTGCAGGTGGCGCCTCAGCTGCTCGACAGTGCGTGACACGACGCGCACCTGGGCCGGATCGAGACCGTGACGCTTCGCGTTTTGGGCGGAGGTGTCAGACCCCAAGGCCTCGAAGGCATCGAGGCGCGCGAGCAGATCACTCGAGCCGACCTCGTCGTGCTTGGCCGCGCCCTCGCGAAAGGAGGTGCGCTGGCCGAGGCGTACGTCGCGCTCCCCAAGCAGGGCCGCGAGCGTCGCGCCCTCCTCCCCAAAGCCGCGTTCAGCAAGGGCGAGGGCGAGGCGCGAAACCCGCGGATGCACAGGCATGTCGAGCATGCGCCGCCCCAAGACAGACAGGGCCGCGCCGTCGTCCACCGCGCCGAGTCGCAAGAGGAGTTGGTCGGCCGCCTGCTTGGCAGCCGCGGGCGGAGGCTCGAGAAAGGGCAGCGTGTCGACCTCTGGGCCGAGCGCCGCACGCAGGACGAGCTCGGTCTCGGTGAGATCGCTGCGCAGGATCTCGGGCACGTCGAAGCGTGGACGCGCGTCGTGATCGGCCTTCGTGTAAAGGCGCAGGCAAACGCCCTCTCGCACGCGACCGGCGCGACCCGCGCGCTGCGTCGCCGAGGCTTGGCTGACCTTGGCCGTGACCAGGGTGGGCAAGCCCGACCACGGCGAGTGGCCAGCCACACGCGCAAGGCCGCTGTCGACCACCGCGACGACGCCCTCGAGGGTGAGCGAGGTCTCCGCGATGTTGGTGGAGAGAATGACCTTGTGGCGCTTGCCCGGACTGACCGCACGATCTTGCTCGGCGGCGGGCAAGTCACCGTGAAGCATCACCACATCGAGGTCGAAGGTCTTCTGCACCTCGCTGCACGCCTCCTGGGCGCGACGGATCTCTGCAGCTCCAGGCAAAAACACGAGCACGTCGCCCGAGAGCCCGCGTACGCACAGCTTGCGCACGGCGGCGGCCACCTGCTCTTCGAGTCGCCTCTCGTCGGGACGCTCGAGGTGCTCGACGTGCACGGGGAAGGTGCGGCCCGGCACGCGCACGACCGGCGCGTCGAGAAAGGTCGACACGCGCTCGGCATCGAGCGTGGCGCTCATCACCACGAGCCTGAGATCCGGGCGCGTGGTGCGAGACAGGCGCGTGAGGAGCGAAAGGGCGAGATCGGTGTGGAGCGAGCGCTCGTGAAACTCGTCGAGCACCACGACGCTGACTCCGCGAAGCTCGGGATCCTCGAGCAGGCGTCGCGTGAGCAGGGCCTCGGTGAGAAACAGAACCCGCGTGCGCGCGCTGACCACGCGCTCGAAACGCACCACGTAGCCCGTCTCGTCACCCACCCGCTGGCCGCGCTCGCTCGCGATGCGTCGCGCCGCCATGCGGGCCGCGATGCGTCGTGGCTCGAGCACGAGCACCTGCCCCTCGCGCGCGAAGCTACCCTCGAGCAGCGCGGGCGGCAGGCGCGTGGTTTTACCGGCTCCGGGCTCTGCGACCAGCACGAGCCGTGGGCGCGCCTCGAGCGCACGCACGATCGCGGGCAGGTGGGCGTCGATGGGCAGCTCGATCGTCACGCGCGCGCACCGCGCTCAGCTCTTCGTGAGCTTTCGGTACTTGATGCGGTGCGGCTGGACGGCGTCGGCCCCGAGGCGCTTCTTCTTGTCTTCCTCGTAGGCCTCGAAGTTGCCTTCGAACCAGATCACGCGGCTGTCGCCCTCGAAAGCCAGGATGTGGGTCGCGATGCGATCCAAGAACCAGCGATCGTGGCTGATCACGAGAGCGCACCCGGCGAAGTCGTCGAGCGCCGCCTCGAGCGAGCGCAGCGTATCCACGTCGAGGTCGTTCGTGGGCTCGTCGAGCATCAACACGTTGCCACCACTCTTGAGCACCTTGGCGAGGTGCACGCGGTTGCGCTCGCCGCCCGACAAAAACTTCA
>CAYNOM010000266.1:4359-4596 GCA_964398415.1 uncultured Polyangiales bacterium
GATCGGAGCCCTTGAAATTGAACCACCCGCAGTAAGCGCGCGCCGAGATCTCTTGCTTGCCGATCAGCACCGTCTCGGAGCCGCCTGAGATCTCCTTGTAGACCGTGTTGTCGCCGTTGAGGCTGTCGCGGCTCTGGTCGACGTAGGCGAGCTTGACGGTGTCGCCGACGCGCAACGTGCCCGAGTCGGGCTTGTCGACGCCCGCCAGGATCTTGAACAGCGTGGTCTTGCCGGCAC
>CAYNOM010000266.1:4606-8028 GCA_964398415.1 uncultured Polyangiales bacterium
GGCGTCGAGCACCTCGGCGTTCTTCGGCACCTTGAAGCTGAGGTTTTCGTAGAGGAGCTTGTCGCCGAAGCCCTTCGACAGGTTTTCGGCCTCGAACACGAGGTCGCCGAGGCGCGGGCCGGGCGGAATCGAGATCTCGTTCGGATCGCGCTTGTCGGCCCCGCTGTCGGCGAGCAGCTTGTCGTAGGCCGCGAGGCGCGCCTTACCCTTGGCCTGACGTGCCTTCTGCGAGGAGCGCACCCACTCGAGCTCGCGGGCCAACTTGCGCTGGCGCGAGCTCTCCTGCTTCTCTTCCTGGGCGAGCCGCGCCTTCTTCTGCTCGAGCCAGCTCGAGTAGTTGCCCTTGAACGGAATGGCCTTGCCGCGATCGAGCTCGAGGATCCACTCGGCCACGTTGTCGAGGAAGTAGCGATCGTGGGTGACCGCCACGACACAGCCGGGATACTGGGCGAGGTGCTGCTCGAGCCACAGCACCGACTCGGCGTCGAGGTGGTTCGTGGGCTCATCGAGCAGGAGCAGATCGGGCTTCTGCAACAGGATCTGACACAGCGCGACGCGCCGCCGCTCGCCGCCAGACAGCACCTCGATCTTGGCATCGGGCGGTGGCAGGCGCAGGGCATCCATCGCGAGCTCGAGGTGGTGATCGAGGTTCCAAGCATCGGCGGCGTCGATACGGTCCTGGAGCTTCGCCTGCTCAGCCAGGACGTCTTCCATCTCCTGATCGGACAAGGACTCGCCGAGCTTCATGCTCACGTCCTCGAACTTCTGGAGCAGCGCGCGCGTGTCGGCCACGGCGACGTTCACCGCGTCCATCACAGTCTCGGCCGAGCCGAGGTCGGGCTCCTGCGCGAGATAGCCCACCGTGGCGCCGGGCTTGGCCCAGGCCTCGCCAGTGAACTCCTTGTCGACGCCGGCCATGATCCGGAGCAGTGAGCTCTTGCCGGTGCCGTTCACGCCGAGCACGCCGATCTTGGCGCCAGGCAGGAACGAGAGGTAGACGTCGGACACGATCGTCTTGTCCGGCGGGTGGACCTTCATCAGGTCCTGCATGGTGAAAATGTAGTCGCTCATCGCGGGCGCTAGCCTAGCGCGGCCTTTGCCGATGACACCCGGAAAGCCACGAAAGCGCGCCGCTATCGGCGGGCTTAGTGGCGACCCATGAATGATCCGGGCTAGGATGGCCCTGCATGGAGTCGATCGCGCCTTTGCAGGCCTTGCGCCGCCAGCAGCCCCTTTCCGGGTTCGTGGCGCGCGTGCCACGCTACTTCCTGGTCAAGTCGCCCCTATCGCGCCCCCAGAGCGGCCCGATCGAGTACGAGACCACGACGCTGAGGTCCGACGACCCTGCCGTCGAGCTCGCAGCCTTGCCGCCGTGGGCCGTGGCGCCCCTGCAGAAGCGCGAGGGCAATCCGTTTCCCGATCGCATCTCGATCGGCCGCGCCACGAACTGCGATGTCGTGCTGCGCCTATCTTTCGTCTCGAAGCTGCACGCACACCTGTTGCTCGAGGACGGTGTGCCCCGCGCCGTGTCGGACAACCGCTCCCGCAACGGCACCAAGGTCAACGGCATGCCCGTGAAGCCCGGCACGGCCATGCCCCTGCATACGCAAGACCGCATCTCCTTCGGCGACCTCGACCTCGTGCTGATGTCGAGCGAAGAGCTCTACGACCGCCTCGCCAGCCTGGGCTGAGCGCCCGCGGTTTCGGCGCGAGCGTGACGCTCGAGGGCGTTGTCGAGATAGGGACGCTCGGAGCGCAGGTAGGCCGCAAGGGAGGCCCCGGCGTAGGACCACCACGGCGCAAACACGCCGCATACGGCGAGCGCGAGGCCCAAGCCATGGCTGTGCGCGGCGACGAGACCACACGCCGCAGCGAGCCACACCGAGCACACGGCACCCTCGTACTGGTCGACGTGCACGAGCTCGTGTCGTTCGACGTCGCTACCGCGCAGGCCCGGCTGGAGCACCACGAGGTGTCCCAGCGTGATCGAGTACTGAAAGTGCCGATGCAGCAGGGTGTGCTCTGCGATGTCGAGCCACAAAACCCCATACTCCCACCGGACGGCGCGCACCCCCAACAACCACCACAGCGGCGACAGCAGCAGCAGCGTCAGATCCCAGGGTGCGCAAGCCACGTAGAGCAAGGTCAAGCGAAGGCGCCACATGCTGCTGCCCGCCGCTCAAGCGCCGATGCCGAAGCGGCCCTCGAGCGCCGCCTTGGTCGCGTCGATGCGCGCTCGCGCCGCATGGCTTTCGGTGACCCTTGGCTCGGGAGCGTCGGCGAGATGCTCGCTCGCCAGCACGTCGAAAAGCACCGCCGAGCACGCCATGAGCCCGCCGAGGTCGTAGCCCCCCTCGAGCAGCGCCACCACGCGTCCGCCGCACACCTCGTCGGCCACGCGACAAAGCCCGCGGGCCACGCTGCGGAAACCGTCGGCCGTCACGCGCAGGTTCGCGAGCGGATCGGCGACGTAGGCGTCGAAGCCGGCCGAGACGAGGATCAGGTCGGGCCGAAAACCGCGCACAGCCGGCAGCACGACCTGCTGAAACGCTGCGAGCAGCTCGGCGTCCCCCGCCCCCGGAGGCAGCGGCAGGTTGATGTTGGTGCCACGCGCTGCACCTTCGCCCGTCTCTTCGGACAGGCCGGTGCCCGGGTACAACGGCGCTTGATGGGTGGACACGAACAAGACGCTGGGATCGCGATAGAACGCCGCCTGGGTGCCATTGCCGTGATGCACGTCCCAGTCGACGATGGCGACCCTCGCGGCCCCCGCCGCACGCGCCGCCGCCGCCGCGATGGCCACGTTGTTGAACAGGCAAAAGCCCATCGCACGATCGGGCTCGGCGTGGTGGCCCGGAGGGCGCATCACGCCAAACGCGCGCGTGAAGCGCCCCGCGAGCGTGCCCACCGCGAGGTCGACGGCCGTGCCGACCGCTGCGAGCGCCGCATCCCAGGAGCCCTTCGAGAAGAAGGTGTCGGCATCGAGGTGGCCACTCTGCCCAGGCACGCGCCGACTCAGCTCAGCCACGTAGGAAGGCGTGTGCACGAGGCCGAGCTCGTCTTCGCGCGCGCGTCGCACGGGCACACGCAGGCCTCGCTCATCGACGCCCGCGGCCTCGAGACCCGCGTAGACCGCAGAGAGACGCTCGGGGCGCTCAGCATGGGGACCAGGGGCAACGTGCCGCATGAACACGTCGTCGATGGCGTAGGCAACCGGCTTCACCTGGCCACGCTACCACAGAGGCGAGGCGGCACGAAGGCCTCAAGAGCTGTCGAGAAAATCGGCTCAGAGCCAGCGCGCCCGGAGGCCCAAACCGAGGAATACTCTGCGTATTTCGCAGGTTTGGGCGGAGGACGTAAGCGGCTCTGAGCCATTTTTCGACAGCTCTTCACACGACGTTGGTGTACAGGGCCTCGATCTG
>CAYNOM010000267.1:0-2978 GCA_964398415.1 uncultured Polyangiales bacterium
CGAGGGCATCACCCAGCACTCGGTGAAGACCATCGCCGGCGACCTCGGCATCGACGCCGCGCTGGCCAACAGCGTGCGCTCCGACGTGTACATCGCGGATGAGATGTTCCTGTGCGGCACGGCGGCATTGCCCCCGGAGACGATGATCTGCGACGGCGAATGATGCGCTGAGCTCGCCTCCACGAGAGGCTGCGACGTGAAGAGGGCTGCCCGTAAGGGTGGCCCTCTTTCGTTTTCAGGGGTCTGAGCGTACGCAGCGCACGGCAGACATATCGCTCGTGGAGACCGAGTACGCTCCACCCGCGCGAAATTCCACGAGCCACGCTGAGGTGCTATCCGCCGCATACAGCGAGGACGTCCAGTACGCGTAGCACACACCATCGCTCGGGCAGGTATTCGGAAACACCTCCGGATCAATCGCGGGCTCTCGGCGTGTAAGGTCGAGCAACGTCTCGAGCTCTGGCCGAGTCGGCAGTCGCCAGTCACGAAAGCCGTCGAGCTCAGAATCCGCGCAGAAGGCCGCTGCATCTGGCTGTGACCTGGGCGAGGCGGGCGCGCGATGCCAAACCAGGCCAGTGCGCCGATCCTCGACGACGTCCGGCGTGACCACATAGCGTCCTTCTGGGGCTTCGGCTCGTCCCCACGCGGGTAGGGCGCACATGGCTCCCAACGAAACGAGCTCACACACCCGCGCTATCGTAGAACGTCCCGTCATCGCACACACCTGACGTGATAGGCGTCCGTTGGGGCGGCACTGCCCCATCCGCCGGTACCGAAACTCACCCACCGAGCAAGCGGCGTCGGCGCAACCGCCACACTGCCGCTCCAGTAATGGTTGTCCAGTCTTATGGAGGGAAACGCAGCGGAATTCACTGCCGGGAATGCTCGCGACAAGTCGACGATGGAGAGCAGCTCTCGGAGCGACGGGATGCGCCAGTCTGCATACCCGGCCAAAGTCAACCCTGCGCAGTACGCTGTCGCCTCCGCCGCGGTGCAGCGCCCGTCTCCACCGCAGACAGCCGCGAGTGCATCGCAAGCAGCGTCTCCTGCGCACAAGCTGGCCGGCCCATGGCTCTTTCGCTGCCACATCAGCCCCGTGTTCTGATCGAGCACGGTGTCCGCCGTCGTGGTGTACGGCCCAAGGGCGTTCACGTCTCGCCAATCGGGAAACTGCCCACGGCAGGAGTAGTAAGGCGTCTCGTTCTGGCAGGGATAGTCGTCCGTGCACACGTGGGTGCCGGCGCATTCGTCGATGTCCTCACACAGGCCGGCGCTGGTGCACTGGCCCCCCTCGCAGCCTCCGCAGTCGAGGGTACCGCCGCAGCCATCGCTCTCCACGCCGCACTCGAAACTTTGGCAGACGGTCCGACAGCAACCGCCCTCGCCCTTACCATCCCCGACGTAGCCGCTTGGACATTGGCAGGTAAAGCCACCCTCACGGTTGACGCAGGCCTCGGGGTCGGCGTCGCAGCCGTCGGTGCCCCGCTCGCACTCGTCGATATCCACGCAGCCGTCGGCGCCGATGCCATCGCCCTCGTAGCCACTCGGGCACACGCACTCGAAGCGCACCCCGCTCACGGCCACGCGGTTCTTGCACGCGCGTGGTGACGTGTCGCAATCGTCGGTGCCCCGCGCACACTCGTCGACGTCGGTGCACCCGCCCGCCCCATCAGGCTCAAAGCCTGGATCGCAGTTTCCAGCGTCCGTGGTTCGGGGCAACGAGGCGTCTGCGCCCGCATCGGTTGCCTTCTTCTTGTCGAAGTCGAGGCAGCCGCAGAGCAACGGAGCCATCAGGACCAGAAGGCTGGCCAGCCATCGCGTGGGCATCCAGGATTTCGTGCCGCGATTGGCTGCGTGAGTCAAGAACATCAGCATACCGCCCGCGCCCCTCAGAACATCGACGGATGCAGCGCCATCACGCTGCGCTGCTCGGACGTGAGGCGCCGTTGCGGCGCGTCTGAGTTGGGCGGTGTGTAAAAGAGCAGGTTGTCCGCCCCGAGATCGGCGCAGCCCTCGGCCGTGAGTAAGAGCTCTCCGGCCGGGGTGCGCAGGGTCGCGCGCTCTTCGGGGCACTCGGGCGTGTCGTCGAGCACATCGTGGGAGAGCCCGTCGACTTCGCTCGTGTGACTGAGGCCGAGGTAATGGGCCGCTTCGTGCGCGAAGCTCTCGGCGATGCGTGCCGGCTCCTCGGGCAAGGCCTCGAGGGCCAAGATCACCGCGCCACGCCGCGCGAGCTCGGGATGGGATGGAGGCCCCCCGATGGCCATGGTCTTGCCGCGCACGGTCTTGCCGGGTGCCGCGTCGATGCGATCGACCAGCACGAAGTGAAGCGCGCGCGACGCATCGGACTCGAGCTCCTCGAACAAGGTCACGAGGTCGAGATCGCTCTCCACCCAAGACAGCTCCGCCCCTGCGGGGCCGAGATCGAGCGTCGGCAAGAGCTCGAGCACGAAACCCGCGGCGTCGAAGATCGCGACGAGCTCCTCGAAGGCGAGCTGAAAGCGCGCATCCTGAGACAGCGACGCAGCATCGAGGCTCGCGCCGCGCGCCACCCACACCTGGCCGAGCAAGCGCGTCGGTGCCTTCACGCGCTGGAACACGAGATCGAGCTCCACGCGTGGATCGTCGTCTTCATGCGCAAGGGCTCCGAAACCCAGGTCGATCACGTAGCGACCCGGCACGAAGGCTTCGCCCGGCCGTGCGGGCGCGAGCAGCGAAAGCGGCAGAAACGGAGACAAGTTGTAGGTCGCCGAGGGCGTGAGCGCGAAGGTGTCGGTCTCGGGATCGAACAGCGTTCCGTTTGGACCTTCGATGGAGAGCAGCAGCATGCGTCGCGCGGAAAACGCGGTCGCCGTGAGCACGAGCGAGCGCGCGCCCTCGGGCACGTCGAGCGTGAGCCGCAACGCCTCGTCCGCGCCCACCTCCTCGGGAGAAAACGCGACGAAATCGTCACCTCTGCGCACGCCCCCGTCGCTCGA
>CAYNOM010000267.1:3078-7991 GCA_964398415.1 uncultured Polyangiales bacterium
GGCCCCAAGCAAGGCCGCAAGGGGCGGATACGCCACAGCCGTTTTGTGGTCAGCCCTCAATAGGCGGCAGAGTACGAAAGCTCGCGGCCCGCGCCAAGCAGCCCCGGCCGATGCTCGACCGGGATGTTCCGCGAGAGCATGTCGCCGAGCTCGGGCGCGGCGTCTTCGATGCGCGTCAGGGCGCTCGGCCTGAGCTTGCGATAGCCGCTCTTCAGCACGCTCGGACGCTCGGTCTTCTCTCGCGTGTCGGTCACGTCGAGCAGCGCCGCCGCCACGCGCTGTTTCTGGGCTGGGATGTACTTTTCGATCGGCACATCGAGCCTGAGCGCCTCGTGATAGAAGGGCGTCAGCGCATCCAAGAACTGCTCGAGCAGCCCATCGACCAGGCCGTGGACCATGTTGGGCGCGAGCCCCCGCGTCATCGAGTAGGCGGCCTTGACCGCAAAGCCGTAGGCGCCCGACTGACGCTGCACGATGTGCTCGATGGCCTCGACGCATTCGCGGATGACGCGCTCGCGATCGTCGACGAACTCGTTTAGGTTCTTGAAGGTGCTCGACATCGAATAGCCCAAGGTGAAGGTCTGTACCTACCTGTGGTGCCAGATTCCAAGCGGCCCCGTCAACTCACCGTCGGGCGAACCGGCGTTTTTGGGGGGCGAACGGAGCCAGGGCGGCTTTCTTGTGAGCGGTCACGCGAAGCTGAAATGTGGGAACGTGGGCTAACGCGACGCGGGAGCGCACGACCAAGCCACGAGGGAGGATCCATGGGCGGTGTGTGCACGGTGGTGGGCGTGGGTCCGGGGCTCGGGCGCGCGGTGGCGCTCGAGTTCGCGCGGGCCGGCTTCGACGTCGGTCTGAGCGCGCGCCACGAGGGAGCGCTCGAGGGCTACGCGCGCGAGGTCACAGAGCTCGGCGTGCGCTGTCATGCGCGGGCGGCGGACGCGGCCCATCCGGCGGAGCTGGTCGATGCCTTCGACGCCATCCACGGCGCCCTCGGCGCCACGGACGTGCTCGTCTACAACCCCGCCGTGCTGAGGCAGGGCCTGCCGAGCCGCCTCACGCCCCATCAGCTGATGGACGACTTGCGCGTCAACGTGGGCGGCGCCCTGGCCTGCGTGCACGAGGTGCTGCCGAGCATGCGCGAAAAACAGGCCGGCACGATCCTGATGACGAGCGGAGGCCTCGCGCTCGATCCCATCCCACAGTTTGCCTCGCTCGCGGCGGGCAAGGCCGCCCTGCGCTCTTTGACCCAGAGCCTCGGCAAGGAGCTCTCGCCCCTCGGCATTCACGTGGCGAGCGTGGTGGTGTGCGGCTTCATCAAGCCCAAGTCGGCCTTCGATCCGGCGCGCATCGCCCGCGAGTACACGCGCCTTCACGCCCAGCCTCGCGCCGCCTGGGAGCACGAGGTGCTGTTTCGCGGCGCGTGAGGTCTACAGGCTCACGGAGTCGTTGCAGTTGGCGAGGGCCGCGGGCGGCGTCACGTACATGAAGTCGAAGCACATCTCGTTGTCGGTGCCCGGGCCGGCCGTGACGAGGCCCTGGGTGGTGTTCTTGTAGTTGCAGCGCATCTCGAGCCTGTCGCCCGCTTTCAGGTCGACCCCGACGGTGTAGTAACGCTGGGCATCGAAAGACCAGCCCGTGAGCGAGACCAGGTCTTCGCTCCCGCCGCCGGCGCGCTCGATGGTGTGCGAGAAGCTGTCGCCGATGCCGTGCATGTGGGGTGCGGCCGCGAAGATGTGCACGTCGTTTTGCACGTTGCAGGTGTGGCTCGCCGTGGCCGTACCTCCCGCGGGCACGAAGATGCTCCAGGTGGCGAGGCTCGCGATGCCGTACTCGGTGCCGCTCGGCTCACCGAGCCACAGACGCACGCCGCTCGAGTCGCTCACGTCGCTGAAGCCGCCGCCGTTGTTGTAGTGGATCTCGAGGCGTAAGATGTCGTTCGGAGACACCCGCACACCGCCGTCCGGAAACTCGATCGCAGGCCCACCCGGGGCCCAGGTGTAGAGGTAGCCGGTGCGACCGCTGACGAAACGCAGCGTCAGGTGGTGCACCACGCGCGTGTCATCGAGGATGGGATCGAAGCGCTGGATGAAGCGGTCTTCGGTGGCGAGGTTCGTGAAATCGAAGCTCTCGTAGCGATCGCGCGCGTCCACAGCGAGCTTCAGCCCGCCGGCCGTGAGATCCTTCGAAGTTGCCCCCTCAGGCGGGGTCTCGTCGGCGACGAGCGGCTCGCGGGTGGCCTCCAGATTCTTTGGGTCTCCATGCATGTGGCCGCCGTCGACGTCACCACTTTGCTCTTCGCCGCAGCGTCCGAAGGCGAGCAGCTTCTCGCGGTCGGCCTGGGGTGGCTGGGGCTGACCCTGGGGCGGCATGATGCCGTCGCGAATCACGTGCTCGACGTGGGCGGTGATGGTCAATCCCTCGTAGCTGCCCGCCACCGACTCGTACTCGAGCAGCGAGAACGGAGCACCGAACTGGGGTGTGGTGGTGTGACAGGTCGAGCACCATTGGACGAACAGCGGCCGCACGGCATCGTAAGCCTCGCGGGTGGGCACGCAGCCCTCGACCGGCCCGGCCGCATCCGCCTCGCCAGCGCTCGAGCCGCCTGCGTCGTGACCGCCCGGCCCCGCCGACCCTAGGGGCTCATCGGAGCCGCAGGCCGCGAGCAACGAGAGCAGCAGAGATGAAAGCAGGAGAGACAGACGCAACGCCGAGCTACCAAACATCCTTTTCATTGTGCCCCCAGCCGACGAGCCTCATGAAGCCAAAAGACGCCTGACCGCGCACCGGGCGGTCGCGGGCGTGCTTTGACGAGTGCCCCAGCCTGCTCTCAGAGGCTCACGCGTTCATGGTTCGACGCGACGCGTGTGCACACGTTCGACCACATCGAAGCGATTGAAGCCGACGATCAAGATCGGGCGCGCGCGCTGATAGGTCTCGCCCATCTGTCCCACCTCGTAGTACCAATCTTCCGGCCCAAAGCCGAGCTCGGCACACAGGGGATGGCGCGAGCACTTGTCACCGCGACCGATGCGATTCGACAGCTCCGCGCGCGGCATGCGATCGAGCTGATGGGCCTCGGCGATCTGCTCGAGCAGCGCGCTGTTGTCCAGGTTCTGCTGCTCGCTCTCCACGGGCGCCGCGATGGCGTCCCTCAAGCGTGGCAGGGTCTCCGACGCAGGCGGTATCGCGGGCCCACAGCCGCCCCCCGCGAGCACGACCAGAAAAGCCCCCATCACAAGACGATTCGTCATGGCACCCATACCGAAGCTCCCCCCTGAAGACGCAGGCATTGTGCGCGTTGTGGCGCGCGGATGCGAGTCTTCAGCTTGGCCCCAGTGCCTAGCCTCCCCGAGCCCTCGCCCCTGCACGCGGGCGATGAGCTGCTAACGTTGGGCGCGATGCCCAGTCTGCTCACGATTCCTTGGTTCAAGCTCGAGGGGCTCACGATCCCCGGCACGTCCATCGGTATTCAGCCCTTCGGCGTGCTGGTCGCGCTCGGCGTGATCTTCGGGGTGCGCCTCGCCCAATGGAAGGCCAAGAAAGATGGCATCGAGCCCGAGGTCGTCAGCGACTGCGCGACCCACGTGGTGCTGATCGGCTTCATCATCGGCCACATCTTCGATCTCGTGCTGTACGAGCCCTACAAGCTGCTGCACGAGCCCTGGCGCATCTTCTTCATCTGGGAAAACCTGTCGTCCTTCGGCGGCGTGTTCGGCTCGGTGGTGGGCGGCTTCGTCTGGAAGTACCGACGCAAGCAGAAGCTTTTGCCCGTGTACGACGCCATCGGCTTCGGCTTTCCCCTGGGCTGGGTGTTCGGGCGCCTAGGCTGCTTCGTGGTGCACGATCACCCCGGCTCCGAGACCGACTTCTTCCTCGCCGTCGAGAACTACCAGTACCCGGGGCTGCCGATCGCGACGCGACACGACCTCGGCCTGTACGAGGTGTTCTGGGCCGTGGCCGTCGTGCTCCTGTTCATGGTCTTGCAACGAAAGCCCCGCCCCCACGGCTTCTATCCGGCCATGGTGGCCATCCTCTACGCGCCCTTCCGCTACCCGCTCGATTCGCTGCGCGCCGTCGATGCCACCTACGGCGGGCTGACCCCGGGCCACTACGCCTCCATCGCCTCGCTCGTGATCGGCATCGTGTTGCTCGTGTACGCCTACCGCACGCAACCCCCCGCTCGCGCCGCCCAGGGCTGACCGCGACACAGCGCAGCGCCCACCACGCGCGAGAGGCACCTGCCCCGGCGTCGCCTGTGCGACACAACGTACCCTCCTCGAACGCACGCGAGGCGACTAACATTCTGCAGCGGGGGAACGCTGAGGGGGCGCTGCATGTTCGGCAAGAAGCAACAGACATCGAGCACGGTTACCGTCATCGCACAGGGCAGCACCGTCGAAGGCACCATGCGTGCGCGCGGCATGCTGCAGGTCGATGGACTGATCGACGGCACGTTGATCGTCGAGGGTCATGTGTCGGTCGGACCCGAGGGCGAGATCCGCGGGAACGTGACCGCAGACAACCTGGCCATCGGAGGTCGCGTGCAGGGCAGGCTCGAAGCGCGCGGACATCTGCACGTCTTGCGCACGGGGCACGTGTGCGGCGAAGTTCGCTACACCACGCTCGAGGTCGATCGTGGCGGTGTGATGGACGGACGCGCGTCGCACACGCTCGAGGGGGCGGTGGCGGACAACGACGTGGAGCTCGTGGCGGATGAAGCGCAGGCCGCGGAGTGAGTCGCGGCTGAGCCGGTGGCTGCCTGCCGAAGGCGTCACGCTGATGTTCGTCGCGGGGCCCTCGGAGCGCACGCGCCGCGTGCACCTTCCGCGTTGGGCCATCCTCGCCGGCTTGTCTGTGTGGCTGTGTGCCCTCTTGGCTGCTGGCATCCTCGGCTACGCGAGCGCGGCACC
>CAYNOM010000268.1:0-7987 GCA_964398415.1 uncultured Polyangiales bacterium
GGGCAGGCCACAGCGCCAGAGGATGCGGCTCGGTAGGGGAAGCAGGCATGCAGCCCGGGCACTGCAATGAACAAGAAAGTCAGACGACGCATGAGCGTCCGACGCTGCCTTGCGCCACCTATTCAGCGGTCTTCTGGGGTCGTCGCTTCAGCCGTATCCCGGGCGCCCGCGCATTGTGCTACTCACCGGCGGACCAAGGTCTGGTGAGCCGATGAGCGTCCCTCTGAGAAGCCGATATCGCATGGCCCTCGACCTGCGGTCTGCGGCGCCGCCAACGGTGTCACTCACGATGAGACCGCTGCGACACTCCGATGCGAGCTGCCTCGCGCGGCTGATGTTCGATGCCTACCGCGGCACCATCGATGACGAGGGAGGCACACTCGACGACGCCATGGCCGAGGTCGAGAAGACCCTGGGTGGCGGGTACGGGGAGGCGTTGCTCGACGCCTCGTTTGCGGTCGAGGGCCCGTCGCCGCAAGAGCTACTTTCGGCGTCGATCATCACACTCTTTCGCGGCGAGCCGCTGCTCGCCTTCAGTATGACGAGTCCAGCGGCTCAGGGACGCGGTCTCGCTGGGGCACTGATCATGGAGTGCGCGCGCGCCCTTGCGGAGCTCGGGCACGAGCGACTTCTGCTCGTCGTCACGCGTGGCAACGAGAGAGCAGAGCGGCTGTACGAGCAACTTGGGTTTCGAACAATCGATCCGAGCGCCTGAGCGCGACGAACAGCAATTGCTGCCTAGCGTCCGGTAGTGAACGCGAGTCGTAGCGAAACCAGCGCGCCGATCGGGGGCGAGTGGTAGGCACGCCCCAGACCGTCGATTGAGAAATCCGCGCTTCGAAGGGGAATCAGGGCGGAGACGCCAAGTTCGCCCCAGTAGTGTCGCGCAGCGTAGACCAACGCCAACTCGATTGGAATCGTAAGCCACATCTTACTTGCCGTGTCGTTGCGGGTGTAGCCGCGCGCTTCGGTTTGTGTACGTCCCAGATATCCCCCCGAGCACAAGTCGAATCGGGTGGATGCCCCACGCACGGCTGCCACACACCCGCGCGCCACGCCGCTGAGCAGGGACACGTGCAGCGTGCCAGGTCCAAGTCGAAGCGTCTGAGGGAGCATTCCGAGCGCGCCGAGGTGCGCGCGTACCCTGCCGAACGACGCGCCGACCTCGACCCCCGCGGCCGGTGCAACGGGCTTCACGATGCCGAATAGGCCCGCGCCTCCCGCAGAAAAGATCCAGGTGAGCCCAGCAGGGCTCGTTGGCTCGGGCCCATCGCCTGCGCGGGCAGAAGATGCTGGGGGCGCTGCGGGCACGCTGGCTGGGGCGGGTGCGGGCTCGGCGGGCGCTGCCGGGGGCTCCGCGGGCGGCGAGCTCGTCTCGTGGGCGTCGGAGTCGCTCAGGAGCGCAAGCGTGATTGCTGTGGCCTGCTCGAGCGCGCGACAGTCGGACCCGCGGTCCTCGAGCACGCGCGCGCTGCCTCCGCTGCTCCGAATCGAAGCCTGAAATCCGCCAGGTGTGCGACTGAACGTGACCGCGTACGAGCTCGACCCTGAGTACCCAGCACCGCTACCGAGCTGCACCACCCGGCCGGCCAGGCGCTCGAGATCAGGACAGCTCTCCGCGCCGGGTCCACGCGTGACCGTCAGGGGCGGTAGGATTTGTGCGGTACCTGGCTGAATGGGCGACAGTGCCCAGATTGCACTGGCCAGAAGTCCGAGAGAGCAAATCCTCCACACCGCACCAGCGTACCTGCGTGCGACGCGGCATCGCTTTCTTTTCGAGGATTTCGCGTCCATGTGAGAGTCGCGCCCATTTTTTGTGATCGCCAAGCGCGTGAGCGCCCATCGATTGCATGATGATATCTTTAGAGCACCCTGCATTGGTCGAGGCCCAGTGTCTGACATCGACTCGTCTCACACATGAGCGCACCCCCGCCAGAGTTCCGGGCCGTCTATGATGCCCATTTCGACTTCGTTTGGTGCTCACTGCGTCGTCTTGGGGTGCGCGAAGCGGATGCATTTGATGCGTCACAGAAGGTCTTCTTGATTGTTCACGCGAAATTGTCGGAGTTCGAGCGGAGGGCGCAGCTCAGTACGTGGCTGTTCGCAATCTGTCGGCGCGTCGCGAGCGACTATCGACGCTCGGCAGCGGTGCGCCGTGAGGTCATCACAGACGCTACGCACATGGACCGCTACGACAGCACTTCGCACGACAGCTCGACACACGCTGAAAGGCAGCACCGCGCGGAGACCGCTGAGGCTCTCCTCGATAAGCTGCCCGAGTCGCAGCGGGTCGTCTTCGTGATGTTCGAGGTGGAAGAGCTGTCCGGAGAGACCATTGGGCAGCAGCTAGGCATTTCCGTTGGAACCGTACGCTCACGCCTTCGCCTCGCACGCGAGACCTTCTCGCGCGAGGTCAAGCGTCTCGCTCTGACACGAGGCTCAGGTCGCAGGGAGGCCGGATGATGGAAGACCCGAAACGGCTGCTCAGCGCGCACGGAGGTGCGAGTGGGCTGGAGCGCGAGCTGCTCGAAAGTATGCCCAACATGGGCCCACCGGAGGGCGCCAAGGCTCGCGCTTGGGAGTCCTTGGCTGCGCAGCTCGCGACGGCAACGCTCGTCGGCGCGAGCGTGAGCACGGCCAAGGCGGCGAGCGTCGTGACGAATGCCTCGCTCAGCAAGGGAGCTCTGGGCACGAAGATCATCGCCTTCGTGATCGCCGGTGGACTCACTGCGGGTGTTGGCATTTGGGCGCTTTCGCCCTCGCACGAGGCTGCACCTCGCACGAGCGTTGCCACCCGCGCCCCCGTGGCCGCACGAGCCAAGGCGAACGCCCCGGAGGTGCGAGCAGAAGCGCCGGCGGAGAATTTCGAGGAAGAGAGCGCTGCCGAAGCGGAGACCTCCCACAAGCCGCGCAGGGTGAGTGCGCTCAAGCGTCAGGACGCTTTGCTCCGAGAGAGCGCGCTCCTGAAGCAAGCGCGCGCGCAACTGCGGGCGGGCGACGCCAAGGCGGCGCAGGCGTCCCTCAGTCGTTTGACCGCCGAGTTTCCCGATGGAGTGCTTGGCCAGGAGCGCGAGGTGCTCGCAATTGCGGTCTTGTCGGCCGAGGGCCAGGTCAAGCGCGCGCAGCAGCGTGCGAGGGCATTCGTGAAGGCCCACCCCCGGAGCCCTCACAGCGCCGCGCTACAAGGGTTCTTGGAGCCACCGTGAAGGTAGGCGTCAGAGCTGCTGGACTCGGGGTCGTCCTGCTCAACGCCTGCGCTGCCGACGTCGTTTCGGTGGGCGCCTGGGTCGATGGCAAGCCTAGTAGCTCGCGGCCTCCCGCAGACGCGGGCCCAGAGCCTCCCCTCGACGCCGCCCCTGAGCCCTCCGCGGACGGGGCGCCGGAGCCTCCCCTCGATGCCTCTTTGGACGCGGGCCCGGGGTTCATTTTGGAACCCGCAGGCCCCTATGTTGAAGCTGAGCTGGGTGAGCTGAGCGCTGGCTTCGCCATCGATGCGGACGACAGCGCCTCGGGAGGCAAGTTCCTCACCGCTGTTGCAAGCTCGACGGTTGCCGATGGTCCCGGAGACGCACGCGCGCGTTACTTGCTCGACGTTCGCGCGGACGGTGAGTACGTGCTGTGGGGACGGATCCACGGGCCCGATGCGGAGCACAATCGTTTCTGGTTCCAGATCGACGGCGGCACTTGGTACCTGTGGCGCATGAGCACGGGTGAAGTCTGGTTCTGGGACGATCTACACCACGACACTTCCTACGGACGGCCTGTCACGTTCACGCTGACCCAGGGAGTACACGAGCTCATGCTGGCCAATGCTACGAGCGGTGTGCGCCTCGATCGTCTGTACTTCACGGCCGCGGGAGACGAGCCGCCTGGCAACGACACGCCCTGCCGGCCACCACACACAGTCGAGATCGCAGGCCAATGCTTACCGAGCTGCGGAAGTCTCAAAGGCACCACGTGCAGCCCCACACAGTGTGAAGGAGCGTCGTTGCTCGAATCATACGACTGTGACGTATGCTGCCGAATCTAGACCCGGGGTTGTGGCCGTGTCTTGGTCACGGCAAGCGTGCGTGAGTGCTTTCCGCGCGCAGGCCGGCGGCTGCGCGAGCACGACTCAGGAGCTTTCGGTTTTCGACGGATGAGGGCAGCGCGCGAACGGCAAGTCGTGCCCACCGCAGCGATGCGGCCGCCTGGCCGCAGTCGAGCTTCAGCTCCGCCATGGCGGCGAGCCCTGGTGGGTACCCCGGGCGATCTCTCAGCACCTCGGTAAGCAGGTGCCACGCCTCCCGCACTTGACCCGCCCTCCGCAATTCCTGAGCGTCATGCACGTGTCTCGCGGCTTCCGACTGATCCATCCGAGTGCGATGCGGGGGCGCGGAGTCGGGCGCGGCGGACACCGGCTTGCGAGGAACCCCCAGTGAGGCCCCCACATTCTTGACCACGTCGCTCGCGGACACCGCCGCAGCTTCCCGGCGCGCGAGCTCAGCCGGCAGCGGCAATGCCACGATGCCGCAGAGAAACGCTCCGATTGCGGTGAGAGCGAGGATGCGGCGACGTGCGCGCATCCGGGCACGGACCGACGACACGGCCTGCAAATAGGAAGCATCCACAAGGATTGAGGGCAGGGCGCGCACGGGCGCGTTGGGACGCGAGATCCGGTGCCCCGAGCGAGGGTCGTTTGCCTGCCGCAATTCTTCGGGGGAGGCGACGCGCAAGGCTCCTGACGGGAGTGCCTCACGCGGCTTCGCGAGCTCCGTTGACTGCTTGGGCTGCTGTGGCGTGTGTCGCATGGCGGTACCTCAGGTATCTGGAGGGGGGTTGCGCAGAGAGGCAGGCGACTAGGCGTGCATGCTCAGGACGTCGGTGGATTGCCGCTCAGAGACACTGTCGGCCTCGGACATGTGGCGCGCCAAGAACCCCTCCGGCATGGTGCGTAGGCCTTCGAACACTCGGGCGAGGCGGTGTACCTCGTCGAGGTCTTCGTGCTTCGCCGTAGCCTCGCGTTGCGCCTCCACCAACTTGTTCGTCACGACCGCGCAGATGTCGGCGGCCACGCCGTGCAAAGGGGCGTCTTCGAGAAATATCTGGTAGCGAGCACATAGTTCGTCGGTCCACGACGCATCGGCCAGTTGCTCGAACAACGACAGCGCGGGGACATGCACCGGATATCGGTCGAGGGCTGCACGACACAGCTCGCGACCGTGCGCGTCCGACGACTCCTTGGCGATGCGAAAGAACAGCTCCGCGATGGCGTGATCGGGGAGGCTGTCGCCTTGTTCCCCGTTCGTGCACGAGTCGAGCAGCCCGACGAGCTCCTCGACTTGGCCGCCATCGCGTAGAGCAGCACACACTGCGGCGAGCGCGGCTCCGTCCTTCGGGTGCGCTACAAGGTATCGCGTCAGCTCGGCCAGGGACCTCTTCAGGGTGGACACCATCTCAACCTCTCTCGGAAACAAGCGTGGACGTGAGGGCCCTCGTCGGGGGCCGAAGTAAGGAAGCAAGGAAGGGGCGTGGTGGCCTCCCTCAAACGTCGGCGAGCGACCTGGGCTTCGTGTGGCGCTGGACTCGTTCGTGAGCTGCTCTGTGGAGTCAGAGGCAGCATCGAGGGCGCTCAGTGACATCACTGCGGTGCCGGGCTTGGGGGATTCGAACGGTGTCGCCATAAAGCCTCGCGATGGGGAGTCGCTTCTGCTGGATGGATGGACGCTAGAGACGATTGCGATCACTTTTTTTCCGCGACCTCCACCGGATGCCTGACGGGTCGCGAGAGCGCGCTTGTTGACCTCCAAACCCACGGCCAAGCTCTCCGAGTCGACGCTGACGCTGCGCAACGACGAGGCCGTGTGAGAGATCAACGGGGGGAGAGCGCGATGGAGCTCATGGAGAACGCGTCCCCGAAGCTCGCGTTCGCCACAGATGGCACCTGCACGCTGCGCGCGACGTGCACTGTGGGCCACGGTGCGTACACGCAATCGACAGATTGCCCGTGCCGAGAGCGTACCGAGGTGCACGAGGTGCGATCGAAGCGCGCGCCGAGCTTGTCCTGCCACCCGAGACTTGGGCCGACGGCGAATTTCCCACCGCGAGCCCTCGTCGCGACCGCCGCGCGTCACGTCGCGGAGAAGGCGCCCACGGAGATCACGCAGCGGGTGTCGGCGATCGACCGCCGTTCGAGCGCGCCCGTCGCCACGTCGACGAAGCTCGTGCCGAGCGATTTCGTGATCGAGACCTGTCGCGCGGGGGGGGCGGGCGGACAGCACGTCAACCGCACTGAGTCTGCCGTGCGCGTGTTGCACCGTCCGATCGGGATCTCCGTACGCATTGAGAGCGAGCGCTCGAGCGGCGCAGCTCGCTCGCGACGAGCCGCGCTGCACGGAAATGTGATTGGAGATGAGATAATAGTGATCGCACGCATTCGTTTGCTCGAGAGAGCCCGCGTCTGAAGCGCGCCAGCACGCACGTCCGAGATGCTTCCGTGAAGGAGTCGTGAGAAGGGTGTGGAGTCGTCCGACATTCACGGAGATGGCGCCAAATGTATGCGGGATGTCGATGTGTGCCCTGCGACACAAGTCCTGGTTGGCGCTGAAGGAGACTGCAGATGGCGACTAGGGGAGTTGGCGCAGCACGAGAGCGAATGAACGACCCGTGTCTCGGCATGGCTTCTCCGCGCAAGTGGCCCGGGCGTTCCATGCTGGGAGTTGCCGCATCGTGGTGCATCACGCTGTTCGGCTGCGCGTCGTTGGACCAACCATCGGGCGGCGAACCGATGGACATGCAGGTCGACGCGGGGGGCCTCAGCGAGGGCGAGCTCGAGGACTCGAGCGAGAAGGCGGCGCAGCGGAGCTACGCGGCCACGGCCGACGCGTACATCGACAGCAGTCGGAGCTCGTCCAACTTCGGTTCTGCGACCGAGCTCCACGTCGATAATGCGCCGAGCTCGCGACGAGCCCTCGTGCGCTTCAACGTTCCGTCAACCACCCAGTCGATCGTGGGTGCGAGATTGCGCCTCTTCGTGACCAATGGGACTACCAATGGGCCGAGAATCGTCCTCACGAGCAACTCGTGGTCGGAGTCTAGCGTCACTTGGTCCAAGCGTCCCAGCAGCTCGGGCGCAACGGTCGCAAACCTTGCGAACGTGTCGTCCGGTTGGAAAGAGGTGGATGTCAGCAGCGCCGTGAAAGCCGGCGGAACCTACTCGTTCTATTTGATAGGCGACTCCGACGATGGCTTGCGCTTCACCTCGCGCGAGAGTGCCAACGCCCCGCAGCTTCTGGTGCTCACCAGAGAATCGTCTGACCAATGCCCCGATGATTCGAACAAGACGGACCCTGGAGTCTGCGGCTGTGGAATGCCCGACACTGACTCGGACCGCGATGGAACCGCAGACTGTCATGACGGTTGTCCACTGGACAGCGCCAAGCAGGCGCCGGACACCTGCGGCTGCAGCGTGGCCGAGGGTAGCTGCGGGCAGCCCGCCGAAGCGCAGCCGGTGACGCTCCCCGTCGAGGTGTTGGGCGTGGAGGG
Source organism: uncultured Polyangiales bacterium (assembly GCA_964398415.1). GTDB lineage: Bacteria > Myxococcota_A > Polyangia > Polyangiales > DASUME01 > DASUME01. Next base: position 7,525 of record CAYNOM010000268.1, read on the forward strand.
CACTACGGAGCAGCGCATCTTCTCGCTCTCCAGTAGCCAGGCAGCTTCGGCCAAATCTCTTTGGTTGCAGGTCAACAACCTGAGCTACGAGAACAAGGCCTCGGTGCAGATCAACAGCGGTGCGTGGTTGAGCCTCAACCACTCGACCGTGCGCTTTCCGCCCAAAGAGCAGGGCTACGGCGGCATGGCCCACGGTGGGCTGAGCACGATCCGCTTCACCATCCCGGTGAGTGGACTCCGCGCGGGCCAGAACGTCATCCGCTTCCGATTCGATCGCTCCGACGGCATCTCGATGGGGTTCCGCGTCGTTCGCATGAACTTGCTCAACGCGACGGGCGCGGAGCTGCTTGGAGACGCGACGTTCGTCCAAGAGGACCCCGAGCGCTGGACGGGGCCCTACACCGATGGTGCGTCGATCGCAGAGGGTGAGCGACTGTGGCGCGAGGCAAACCTGTGGAGCCAC
>CAYNOM010000269.1:0-7985 GCA_964398415.1 uncultured Polyangiales bacterium
TCAGTGGCGTCAGTGCCGACACGAGCACGAGCACGAGCATGAGTCCGAAAAGCCGCTGTCTGTTCACGCGTTCCTCCTCGGCAGCACGGTATCAACGTGTCGGTCGCTCGCCAACAGAAGCGGTTACACGGGCTACTCGATCACCTCCGTGAGCTTTTCGAACACAGCCGCACTGCCCTCGCCGGTGACGCGGCGCAGGGTGCCGTAACCGTCGGTCTCGAACGGGCCGTCGCACTCCATGCCCGGTTCGCGTCCCGAGTAGAAGATGTAGAGCTGTTTACCGCTGAACACGTCGCCGACCGAGAGCACCTTCTCGATGGTCAGACGTCCACAAGCATCGGGCGACTCCTGAACCGCAACATTTTGTGGACAGCCGGCCTCGCCGCAGGCTGCGAGCTGCTCGGTGCAGGCCGCGTCGGCGAAGTACAGGTTGTTCGTGCTCTCGCGTGGCACGCTGTTCGGCAGGCAAACGATGTCGCCATTCGGCAGCGCGCTTTGGCTACACGCTTCCTTCAGGGTGGTGTCGAAGAGGGCACTTTCGGTGCGCAGCACGTTGCCGCCCTCATCGAGCAGATGCCGCGCACGCAGGCGTCCGCTACCCGCCTCCACGCTCCTCACGAGGGGCAAGCTGCTCACCTCGAGGGGCGCACCAAGCTCGAACACGCGTCCAGGTGTGGCGACGGGCATGCAGCCGCCCTGGCTCTGATACACGGTGCCCGCGTACTCGGCGCCCGCGGCGAACAGCTCGGGAGGCATCGCGCCCCCGCGCGGACGCACCACGACGCGGGGCGTGCCACAGGGATAGGAGAGCGTGAGCGACTCCGTGCAGCTGTCGTTCTTGGTGCGGAAGGTCTCGCCGTGAAACACGTACCCCGCGATGCACAGCAAGTCGTCGCCGAGCGGAAACAGGCGACACATCGCAGCGGCCTCCGCATCGTTGACGGAGAGCGTCGTGTAGGAGCCGTCGTCGCCGACGATGCGACGTAGACCGAGTCGTCCGGGCCCTGACACCACCTGCTCGGTGCCGCCCACGAAGCTCGACGCAGCCAGCTCGTCGCCGATGCGCAGATAGGTCGTGCCGGCGGTCACGAAGCCCTGCTCGACGCAGGTGCCCATGTCGTTGACGTAGAGCGGCGTGTTGACCGCGAGCTGCGTCAGGGCCGCCACGTGATGACGAGCAGGCGCGCAAACATCGGCGGGCGCCTCGCTCCACACGTAGTAGGGGCTGTCGTTCGTGCACTCGCCCGTCACCGTCACCACCCCTTGGGTGCAAGCCGCGTCGGCGAACACGAGCTCTTCGCGGAAGCCACCCAGCCGGCCCTCAGGGATGCAGCGCAGGCTGCCATCGGCGTAGGGGTAGAACGTGCAATCGCGCTCGAGCTCGCTGTCGTACATCGAGACGAGCACGGGTGGCATGTCGCCGCTCTGGTGCTGCCGTACGCGAAGGCGCGTGCCCGAGCGAAAATCCGGCAGAAGCGAGGTGGGAGCGTTGGCGCCGCCCTCTGTCCCGCCAGCATCGCGCCCCCCGTCCGAGCCCGCTGCGCCATCCATGTCGACACCGCCGTCGCGCCCGGCGGATCGTCCCGTGCTCGAATCCGACGAGCAGGCGCCCCATGTGGGGAAAAGGGCGAGCGTGAGCAGCGCGAGACCTGCGCGACGAGTCATGGAGCCTCCTCGCGCAGGATACAAAAGCCTCGGGCTACTGTCCCTGGAACTTCGCGGCGCGCTTCTCGAGGAAGGCCGCCATGCCCTCTCGGCCGTCGTGCGTCATGGAAGCCGCGGCAATCTCACGCGACTCGAGCTCCATCTGCGTTTCGGGGGAGCTCGAGGCAGAGCTCGCGAGCAGGCGCTTGACGCCGCCGAATGCCCGCGTGGGCCCCTCGGCGAGCCTGCGCGCCATGGCCTTGGCGTCCTCGAGCAGCACGTCGTCGGCCACCACACGCGACACCATGCCCCAGGCCTCGGCCTCGTGGGAGCCGAGCACGCGATTGGTGAGCATCAGCTCCTGGGCGCGACGCAACCCGACGAGCCGCGGCAACACGAACGTGGAGCCGCCGTCCGGCACGAGGCCGGCCTTGGTGTAGGCCATAGTGAAGCGCGCGCTCTCCGCTGCGATCACGAAGTCGCCGCACAGCGCAAGGCTCATGCCCGCACCCGCCGCCACGCCGTTGACGGCCACCACCACGGGCGCATCCATGCGCATGATGCGGGAGATGGCCACGTGCAGATAGCCCGTGAGCTCCTTGAGCGCGCGCTGCACCTCGTCGCCGTACTTGGAGAACGCCGCGAGGTCGCCGCCCGCCGAGAACATCTTGCCCGCGGCGCTGATCAACACCGCGCGCACCGACGGGCTCGCATCTGAGCGCGTGATGGCGTCCATCAGCTCTCGCCCGAGCGTCATGTCGAGCGCGTTGGCCGCGTGCGGACGATTGAGCGTGATGTGCGCGACGTGATCGGACACATCGTAAAGCAAGGTTTCGTAGTGATGCGCGGGCTGACTCGACACACGTCCTCCATCGGGGATAGCGCACCACCTCATCGCTGCCTTCTGCTACGCGCGGGTGGTTGCGCGTCGCGAGCCTACCACGGGTGGGGTGGCCCTTCCGCGCGGCGGCCGGCGAAAATCCCCACTCGGTTTTTCGACGTGAAACAGATGCGCGACAAGCAAGCGCAACGCGTTGAATATCTCTACACAAAGCGTATGTGTGAGGCGTGTTCTCGCCTGCAGGGCTGAGAGCGAAAAGCGAACATGAAGAAAAAGCCGCGCGCACAGGAACCCTTTTCGATCGTCGGGATCGGCGCCTCCGCGGGTGGGCTCGAGGCCCTACAAGAGCTTTTCGACGCTTTGCCTGCCGACACCGGCATGGCCTTCGTGGTGGTGATGCACCAGCTCGCGGGCTCGAAGAGCCTGCTACGCGAGCTGCTCGCGGTGCACACGCCGATGCCAGTGCTCGAAGTCTCCAAGCGGCTGACGGCGCGCCCCAACCATGTTTACGTCTCGGTTCCAAGCACCCGCCTCGGCATCGCGCAGGGCAAGCTCGAGAGCGTCGCGATCGAGGACGGCGTCGGCATGCCGATCGATGCGTTCTTTCGATCGCTGGCGCACGATCGCAAAGAACTCGCCATCGCCATCGTGCTCTCCGGGACGGGCACCGACGGCACCTTGGGTGTGCAAGAAATCAAGAACGCCTCGGGTATCGTGATGGCCCAGGAGCCGCGCTCGGTCAAGTTCTCGGGCATGCCCGAGAGCGCCATCGCGACGCGACTCGTCGACTTCGTGCTGCGCCCCGCCCAGATGCCGAAGGAGCTCGTCGCCTACGCGCGGACGCCATTTCACGGGCTCGACGCGCACGACTCGACCGAGGCGCCGGCGGAGGGGTCGGCCGCCGTGCAGCGTGTGCTCACGCTCCTGCGCGGACGCACGGGCAACGACTTCTCGCACTACAAGACGAACAGCATTCGACGCCGCATCGAGCGCAGGATGCACGTGGTGCACGCGTCTTCGCTCGAGGAGTACGCGCGCCTCGTACAAAGCCAGCCGCGCGAGAGCGAGCTCTTGTTTCGCGAGCTGTTGATCGGCGTCACTTCGTTTTTTCGCGACCCCTTGGCCTTCGAGAGCGTGCGTGAGCGCCTGGGGGAGGTTCTGCCGACGAAGGCTCGTGACCACGCGTTTCGCGTCTGGGTCGCAGGTTGTTCCACCGGCGAAGAGGCCTATTCGCTCGGCATCGTGCTGCTCGAACAGATCGAGCGCATGAAGCTCAAGCTCGACGTGCAGATCTTTGCCACCGACCTCAACCCTGCGGCCGTCGAGCATGCACGGCGGGCGCTGTATCCGCAGAGCATCGTCGGCGAGGTCGGACCAGAGCGCATCGAGCGCTACTTCACCGTCGAAGACCGCGGCTATCGCGTACGCAAGACGCTGCGCGACAAGGTGGTGTTTGCGGTGCAGAACATCATCACCGACCCGCCGTTCACCCGCCTCGATCTGCTCGCGTGCCGCAATGTCCTGATCTACTTCGACGCCGAGGTTCAACAGCGGCTGATTCGAGCGTTTCACTACGCGCTCTCGCCCTCGGGGATCCTGTGGCTCGGGCCGTCCGAAACCATCGGCTCGGCCCACGACCTGTTCGAAGTGCAGAGCAAGAAGTGGAAGGTATTCGACCGCAAGGAGGCTCCGCGCGGACGCCTTTTCGCCGCGTCACAGGGGCAGAGCGGACAAAGCCGTGCCCTGGAGCCCATGGAGACGCCTGCCACCCAGCGCGCCCTCACGGGAGCCTTCGCCACCCGCAGCATCGAGCAGGCCCTGCTCGCTGAGCTTCTTCCAGCCTGTGTGGTCGTCGGCCCGCGCGGCGAGATGTTGCACGTGCATGGCCGCACAGGCACCTATCTCGAGCCCTCCGAGGGCCCGCAGGGCACCCCAAACGTGTTCAACATGGCGCGAGAGGGCCTTCAGGTAGAGCTCTCCTCGGTGCTGCGCGAAGCCGCGACCCAGCCCGGCTGGTCGGTGCGTGAAGGGGTGCGCATCGAGAGCCATGGCGCCCCCGTCTACGTCACGCTGCGAGCGCGCAAGGTGGCCGTGTTCGCGGGCTTTCGTGACGTGACACTCTTGGCCTTCGAGACCTTACCGTCTCCGCCCGGCACCAAAGAAGGTGTAGCGAAGGCCGCGAGCGGCAAGGGGGCGACGCACCTCGCGCACCTCGAGGCGGAGCTCCGGGCCGTGCGCGAGAGTCACCACCGCACCACTCAGGATCTCGAGGCCACCAACGACGAGCTCAAGTCGGCCAACGAAGAGCTGCAATCGACGAACGAAGAGCTGCAGTCAGCCAACGAGGAGATGGAGACCTCGAAGGAAGAGATGCAGTCGCTCAACGAAGAGCTGAACACGCTCAACGCCGAGCTGCAGAGCAAGCTCGAGAGCCTGGCGCGCGTCAACGACGACATGCGCAACCTGCTCAACGCCACCGACATCGCGACGCTGTTTCTCGACGGAAACTTGAACATCAAGCGCTACACCGACCAGGCCCAGCGTTTGATCCGGCTCATCCCCTCGGATGTGGGCCGACCCATAGGCGATCTCGTCTCGACGCTGCGCTACCCGGGGCTCGTGCGCGATGCCGAGAAGGTGCTCAAGACGCTCGTGTACAAGGAGCTCGAGATTCAGAGCGAAAGCGGCAAGTGGTACCTGACGCGCATGCTGCCCTATCGCACCGCCGACAACGTGATCGACGGCCTCGTGATCACCTTCGTCGACATCACCAGCGGCAAGCAGCTACGCGAGCTCGAGCAGGGGCTCGTCGACGCCCTGGCTTCGTCCGCCACCTGCGTCTACGGACAAGGCGAAGACCTGCGTTTCAAATGGGTCTTCGGTAGCCTTTATGGTCATGACAAGGCCGCGGTGCTGGGGAAGACCGACGCCGCGCTGTTGCCTCCCGAAGAGGCGCTCAAGGTCGTGACGCTCAAGCGCCGCGCGCTCGCCGCGCGCGCTCCACAACGCGGTCAGGTAACGCTTTGCATCGCAGGTAAGACTAAGACTTACGATCTGCACATGCACGTCGCCCGCCCCCAGGGTGGCGAGGCCGAACTGATCTGCGTGAGCACCGAGCTCGACGCCTTGCGTGGCCTCCCGCGCGAGGTCTCAGAGCCTGTACAAGATTCACTGGAACCGAAAAAACCACCCGCTCGACCAGGAGCCAAGACGTCCAATCAGAAAAAACCAAGAGCGGCGCGAGCCCGAGGCAAGAAGAAATGACTCCCGATGACCACGTGCAGGGAACCCTGCGTAGCAACGCGGACCGAACTCGAGCGCTGAGGTTGCGTGCGCAGGAGCTGCTTCGGGATGTGCCGCCGCACGCAGAGCGTGAAACGCGTAACATGGCAGAGCTGATTCACGAGCTCGACGTGCATCAGGCGGAGCTCGAGATCCAGAATGAAGAGCTATTGGACGCGCAGCGCGGGCTCGAAGACTCGGAGGCTCGCTACAGACAGCTCTACGACCAGGCTCCAGTCGCCTACGTCACGCTCGATGGACAGGGACGAGTGTACGAGGCCAACGCCACGGCCCTCGCGCTGCTCGCCCCAAACGCCCCCTCCGTGCTGGGCCGAACGCTCTCAGGGCTGTGTTTGCCCGAGGATGGGCGCGCCCTCGAGCGGGCCATCAAGGAGGCGCACGAAAGGGGACACGCACAGCCGCGCGAGGTGAGGTTGCGTGATCAAGGGTTCGCCGCCGTGATCGTTCGGGCCGACATCGTCGTGGCCGCCCTCGGCCCCGAGCAAGTGCGGGGTTACCTCGTGATCTTGACCGACGTGAGCGAGCGCGCGCGCTTGCAGGCCGAGCTCGAGCACAGCGAAGCGTTGCTCCGCTCCATCTTCGACGGGATGGACGACGCTTTGCTCGTGACAGACGCGGCAGGACGCATTCAGCTCTCGAACAGGCGCGCCGCGGAGATGCTCGGCGCCCAACCCGAGGGTCTCGCCGGTACGTTGGCGGATACGTGGCTGCGTCCGGCCCAGGGTGATCCCAAGCAAGACGCGAGCGTCTGGCAGCCGAGAACGCGCATCGGGCTGCGCGAGGTCAAGGGAAGACGGGCCGATGGCGCGATGTTTCCTGGACAACTGTCGCTCACGACCTTCGAGGTTGCCGGAGTGTCGCTGTGCGTCGGCGTGCTCAGAAATCTCAGCCAGCAGCAGGAGCTCGAGCGTCAGCTCTTGCACGCGCGCAAGATGGAGTCGATAGGCACCCTGGCGAGCGGCATCGCCCACGACTTCAACAACATCCTGATGGCGATCATCGGCTGCTCGGAGCTCGCGCTCGGCGGGATCCCGCTCGAGTCGAAGGGTCGGCGCTTCGTCGAGGAGGTGATCTCGAGTGCCAATCGCGGGGCCGCGCTCACGCGGCAGCTTCTCGATTTCAGCCGCAAGCAATCGAACGCGGTCGTACGCGTCGCCGTGGACGACGTGGTGCGCGCTGCCGATCGCCTGATGACGCGCCTTCTGCCCGAGAGCATCACGCTGAAGATGGCGTGTGAGGCAAAGGGATCACACGTCCTGGCCGAACAGGGACAGCTCGAGCAGATTCTTTTGAACCTCGCGGTCAACGCGCGCGACGCCATGCCGCAAGGGGGCACGCTCAGCGTGTCGACGAGCAGCCTCGAGTTCGACAACGAGCGACGCGTTCATGGCGGACACGCCTACGCGAACGGCGAGCGACGCCACATCCTCGTGCCGCCCGGGCATTACGTGATCCTCCAAGTGATCGACGACGGCATCGGCATGGACCGCGAGACCCAGGCGCGCGCTTTTGACCCCTTCTTCACCACCAAGGACGTGGGCGCGGGCACGGGCCTTGGCCTGGCCTCGGTGTTCGGCATCGTGAAGCGTCTCGGCGGCTACCTCGATCTGACGAGCGCTCCCGGTGAGGGAACGAAGTTCACCTTCTATCTGCCGCGATACGAGGTGACGACACCCGATCTGCCGAGCGCTGTGTCCTCCGCGCCGAAGGGCCCGGCCCCCTCGACGCTCGGAAGGGGGCGTGTCGCCCTGGTCGTCGAAGACGAGCCCCTCGTCCTGCTCACGGCACGCCACTACCTCGAGGCGCTCGGGTTTCGCACGCTCGCGGCGCACGACGGCGAAGAAGCCATCAAGCTCGCCGAGGCCCAGCAGGGGCGCATCGACCTCTTGCTCACCGACGTGGTGATGCCCGAGATGGGCGGCTTCGAGCTCGCCCAAGCCCTACGCCAGAAGCGCCCCGGGCTGCCCGTCCTGTTCATGTCCGGCAACCTCGCCGACGACCTCGTGCGACGCGGGCTGCTCTCTGCAAGCGACGTGGTGCTCCAAAAGCCCTTCCGCATGCAGGCCCTGGAAGCGCGGATCAGCGAGGTGCTGCCGCGCATGGGCGCAGAGCTTCCGGTGTAGGCGGCACCCTCGTCGGCACTCGTATGGCTCGCGACCCGCGACGCGCTTACTTGCGTGCGAAGGCGCTGTTCAGC
>CAYNOM010000270.1:0-7972 GCA_964398415.1 uncultured Polyangiales bacterium
CCTGATAGTAATCGTCGACCATCATCGCCAGCATCTGGGTGACACCGCCCTCGACGTTACCCTTGCCGCGAAACGCCGGCAGCGAGCAGCCCGCCACGTCGCGTCGACTGACCGTGATGCCCCGCTCCTTCTCGATGACTTTCCAGTCTTCGGATTGGGCCACGGCCACGAGCGCAAACAGCCAGGATAAGGTCGAAAAGATGAGCAGGCGACGAGGCATCCGGTCCATCCAATCAGGCGAAGGGGGCGCTTGTCGAGCGCGATCACACGTGCCAAGCGAGGGTGCTCACGCGGAAGCAAAAACGGCAAGGATTTCCCGTGGCCCGGCTTCGGATCCGCCACAGTAGCGGCGGAATTCAGCAGGCCAACCAACAAGGAGACCGACATGGGAGCACTCGAAGGCAAGGTTGCGGTCGTCACGGGCGCCGGTGGCGGCATCGGGCGAGCGCACGCCCTCAGGCTCGCGCGAGAGGGCGCGCGGGTCGTCGTCAATGACGTCGGCGGCGATCGACACGGGGTGGGCAAGAGCGTGGGGCCAGCCCAAGAGGTGGTCGACGAGATCCTCGCGCACGGCGGAAAGGCCATCGCCCACGTGGGCAGCGTGAGCGAGCCCCGTGACGTGAACGAGATGGTCGAGCTCGCGGTGAAGAGCTACGGGCGGCTCGACATCATGGTCAACAACGCCGGCATCCTGCGCGACCGCACCCTGCGCAAGATGACGCTGGAGGAGTTCGATCAGGTGATCGCCGTGCACCTGCGCGGCACCTTCCTCGGCACCCAGGCCGCGGGCCTGCGCATGCTCGAGCAGAACGAGGGGGGCCGCATCATCAACACCTCGAGCCTGTCAGGCCTGATCGGCAATTTCGGGCAGGCCAACTACGGCGCAGCCAAGGCCGGCATCGACGGCCTGACGCGCGTCGCGCACCAAGAGTGGTTCGCCAAGCACCAGATCACCGTCAACCCCATCGCGCCCGTGGCGGTGTCGCGCATGACCGAAGACCTCACCTGGGTGAACAAGGACGAGGGCAGCAAGGACGACCTCGCGCCGGAGTACATCGCCGATGTGTGCGCCTACCTTGCCTCCGACAAGGCCGCCGAGATCAGCGGCATGGTGTTCGGCGTCGAGGGCAACCGCGTGTTCGAGTACAAGATGTGCGAGGCGCCGAAGATCACGCCCAAGGAGGGCGGGCACTGGTCGATCGACGAGCTCGCGGCGCGCGTCGACGAGCTGCGCGTCCGGTACGGCGCCTGACGTCCTTGCTCAGCGCGCGAGCTCGAACACGCCGCGCAGATCCTCGGTGGCCGAGATGTACGAGCGCTCACCGCTCTTGTCGCGATAGCTGAGCACTCGAAACTGGTAGAGCATGCCCGGCTCGAGCAACGACGTGTCGAGGTCGTAGTCGACCGTCGCACCGCCGCTCACCGAAGGCAGGGTCAGCTCTTCGAGCACGAGCGTCCCGAGCGCGTCGTACACACGCAGCTCGTAGCCGTTCTCCGAGGAGTCGTTCGCCCACACGAGCGGCACGCTGCTGCCAGACACCTTCTCCACTCCGTCAGCGCCCGGAGAGGTGACGCCGAGGGCGCCTGTGACCTTGAACGACTGCTCGAGTGAGACGCTGCCGCCCGAGGCGGGCACGTCGACGAACACAATCTCCGTACCAGCAATGTTGGTGTCGGGATCGCGCACGAGGCCGTCGTTCTCGAAGGCGGCGAGCACTGCGTAGCGGCCGGGCGGCACGTCCGCGATGCTGAAGGCACCACCCACATCTGCCGCGCGCAACCCCGCTGGCGCCTCACCACGCGCGGTCTTGGCATCGAAAGTGGAGGCGGCGACCAGGATCACGCTCGTGGCTGACCCACCCGCAGCATTGACGATGTTCACGCTGCCCTCGACGGTCGATAGCTTCGCGTCGCTCGCCGCGAGCACCACGTCGGACAGGCCCGACGCGGTCACGTCGCGCGCGCTCGGCTCGAGCGCGAGCCCCGCGCGATAGCCCTCGAACGTCACACTGCCCACAGGCACGTTGAACAGCCGAAAGGCACCATCGAGATCGCTGACCGCGCTCGACTGCGCCACCTCTGCCGATACCGCCAGCACGAGCACGCCGCCGGCTTTCTCAGCTGAGACGGTCCCCGACACCGTCACGCCACCGCGCTCGGCCATGGGCAGCGGGATGAGCGACACGTCGGTCGCTGCGTTGGCGATGCGATAGTTGCTCGCCTCCGCCTCATCGGCGTCGTCACCCTCGGCTTCGTTCACCGCCTTTTCGAGCTCGATGGGCAGCGCGCTACGCGGTGCGAGCGGGAACGGCTGATGATCGGCCGCCGCGACGCGCAGCGTGATCGACTCTTGCACAGGCGAGCCGTCCTCGTTGCGTGGCACCGACACCGGCAGCTCGTAGGTGCCATCGGCTCCGGTCTCGGCCACACGCGTGCGCGCGGCGCCGTTCGCATCGAGGCCCACGACCGTCGCGCCAGCGACGCCCATGGCGTCGAGCGCATCGAAGACACGGCCCGACACGATCACCGGCCGCAGACAGGAGTAGGTCTCGCCGCTGCCCAGCTGCTCGCACACGAAGCCGTCCTCGCAGCTCGCAGCATCGTCGGGCTTGCAGCCCTCATCCTTCTTTTCGTCATCACTACAAGCTGCGAGCAAAGCCAGAAGGCTCAGCCCGAGCGCACGACCCAAGGTGCTCTTCATCCGTTTCTCCCCCACGTACGGTGCAGCAGCGTATCGCGACGGTTGACGAAAACGCACCCGCACCTCGCCCCTTGCGTGGGGATGGGTGGGCCCACATGCGGCGTGGCGCTACACGAAGACGTGGCCGCCGTTGATGTCGAGCGTCTGCCCCGTGATCGCGCGCGCCCAGTCGCTGGCGAAGAACACCACGGCAGGCGCGATGTCCTCGGAGTGCGGAAGCTGGCGCAGCGCCGTCTGCGCCGCGATCTCGCCGTACACCTCGTCGAAGCTCTTGCCGCGCTGCTCGGCCGTGCGCTCGAAGTAGCCCTTGAGGCGGTCACCCCAGATGTAACCGGGCACGATCGAATTGACGCGAATCTTGTACTGCCCGAGCTCGCGCGCCATGGTCTGCGTCGCGGCGAGCAGCGCAGCCTTCGACGCCGCATAGCCGCCATAGCGTTCGATGATGAGTCGCATCGACATGGAGTTGGTCATCACGATGGCGCCCCCACCCTGCCGCTTCATCAGGGGAATGACCTCCTGCGAGAGCTGCACCGCGCCATAGAAATTGACCTCGAACATGCCCCGCCAACCTTCGAGATTGGCCTCCTCGACGAGCTCACGCGCGCCAGGGTCGAAGGCGTTGTTCGAGAGGATGTCGACGCGACCGAAGACCCGCTTCGCCTCGGCCACGAGTCGCTCGCAGTCCTCGGGCTTCGTGACGTCCGTGGGCACGCACAACACGCGCCGCCCGAGCGCCTCGATCGCGGGCGCCACCGCCGTGAGCTTGTCCATCGAGCGCGCGGCCAACACGACGTGCGCGCCCTCTCGCGCGAGCGCGAGCGCGATGTCGCGTCCCATGCCCGGCCCGATGCCCGAAACGATCGCCACCTTGTCTTGTACGATGCCCACGACTCCTCCTCAGCGCGTCGGAAAGCGCTCCCTGAGCCAGCTCGCGATGGCAGTGACCGCGGGTCCACGACAGTCTCGCTGCGCATCGGCCGCAGTCGGTAGGCCCACGTGATCGCCGTCGAAGCTGAGGCGCGTCTTGTCGGGGGCGGCCGATGCTCGAAAGATGGCGTCGGTCGCGTCGGAGAACACCACGTTGTCGCCGCTGAAGCTCGCGATCAGGGTGGGCAACGTGAGCTTCGGCGCGCAGTCGACGACCGAGGCGCGCGAGGCGTGGCCCGACCAGGTCGAGAGCCAGGCCTGCGGTGAGACGAGCTTACCGAAGCCTGGGGCCATGTAGTTGAAGAGGTCGGGTCGATGGGCCGCGAAGGAGCCGAGATCGCGCTTCGAAGGCAGGATCGACAGGTCGGCGTAGGCCGGATGCGCCTCCGTGCGGAACACCTGCATGATGCTGCCGCCGAACGCGCGGCGCTCGATGAACTGGCGCTCGCGCACGGGCAAGGCGTCGAGGTTCTCCGTGCCGAAGCGTCGCATGAAAAAGCGCTGGGCTTCGATACGCGCACGGGCGATGGCATCGAGGCGTGACACGCGCGCGCCCTGGGCTTCGCGATAGCGCGCGAGAAACGCGTCGTCGTACTTGCTGACCGCGGGTGCAGGGCGAAAGCCGTTGCCCTCGTCGTACATGTCGAGGCTCGGATCACACGAGAACAGATCGTGCTCGTCGGTCACCGAGGGATCGATGCAGCCCTCCAGCAGCTTGCCCTGACCGAGGTGCGTCGCAAGCTGGATCAACCCATCGGCTTCAGGCATCTCGAAGCGCCCGAGGTCGAAGGCGTCGCCCGCGGCCGTATCTTTGAGGCGCGATGCGGGCGCCGTCGCCGCCTGCGACTGATAGAGCGAATAGAGCGCGCCACCGCCGCTGTTGCCAAACAACACCACGCGCTCGAGCTGCTTTTGCCCACGCAAGAAGCGCAGGGCTTCGGCCACGTCGAGGATGATCTGCTCATGGATCAACGCGCTGTCGTTGTTGAGCCAGCGACCCGCCTGGCCAAAGCAGGCAAAGCCCGCCTCGAGCAGCGCAGGTATCGCGTAATGCCGTCGCATGTCACCGCGCGGATGCATGAAACAGATGACACTCTTCTCCCCGCCGCGCGAATACAAGACGCCCTCGGACTCGCCGCCGTCCTGGGCCACGAGCGGCACGTTTTCGACGATGGTGCCCTCGGGCAGGCGCTCGAAGCTCCACAGTGACATGCCCTTCAGATAGCGAAAGATCTGCATCTCAGCGCCCTCCGGTGATGAGCTGCACCTGATCGCGCATGGCCGCGCGCGCCGCCTCGGACACCTTCAGGGGCCGCTCTGTGTCGATGTTCACCGCCTGGATGTCGTGCAGCTTGAAGCTGTCCCAGGCCGCATCGGCCGCCGCGCGGGCAGCCTCACCTGGGCCGTGGGTCGAGCCGCGCGGGTGCCACATGATCGTAGCCTCCTCGATGGGATTGCCGCCCATGGTGCCCGCGTGCAGAAAGCCGATTTCGTCGTAGTCGACGTTGCGGTGATAGTAGGGCAGGCGCAAGACGCCGCGCTCCATCTGCGCGGGGTGCGGCACGAAGTTGCAGACCCAAAAGCCTGCTCCCTTGAAGAGGCCAAAGGCCGACGGCGGGATGTGATTTCTGTCGGCCGTGACGGGGCGAAAGTCGGTGTTGTGAAAGCGGAAGGGAAACAGGTCCCCCTTCCAGCCCAGCGTGTCGATCGGGTGCCTGTCGTAGAAAAACGAGGTGTGACGTCCGTCGCGACGCACGCGCACCTCCCATTCTTTCTGCCCCTCGTCGGCATAGGCCTTGGGCTCGGGCACGCCGATCACGGTGGGGTCGTAAGGGTTGTGGCGGCCGAGGTGGGCAAAGTCGACGAGCTCGATCGCGCCGGCCGTCTGCATCACCAGCAAGTAGTTGTCGCGGGTCTCGGGCACGACGCGGAAGGTCACGCCCTTCGGGATCACGAGGTAGTCGCCGGGCGCGAAGTCGAGCGGGCCAAACTCCGTCTCGAGCACGCCCGTGCCCTTGTGCACGAAGTAGAGCGTGTCGCCGTCGGCGTCGCGATAGAAAAAGGGCATGGGCAAGCTGCGGCGGCTGATCGACACGGTGACGTCGTCGTTGAAGAAGCAGCGCGTCGCGTCCCCGCGCGCGTCGGTGCGATCGGGAGCGTCGATCTTCGTGCCGTCGACATCGCCGGGCGCACCATCGCCCTCCACACGAATGAAGCCCGTGGGCTCGTGCTTGCGATACAGCTCGGCCACCGGCCCGAGAAACCCGCCGCGCCCGATCTCTTCTTCCTTCGTGCCCTCGGGAAGGTTCACATGGGCCTGCTTCGGCGTGAGGCCCTTGTTGTGGTGAATCCAGCTCTTCATGCTCCGCCCCAATTCCGCTGGCCCGCGCCACGTGGAGCCCCGCGTCCGCGGCAGAATAGAACACGTTCACTTCGGGGTTTCAAGCTTCCCCAGCCCAGTGTGGCGCGTTCACGGCGCGCTTGACCTGCCAAATAGAACATGTTTCAGTCTTCGCGACCGACGGAGGAGACCATGTCGAATAGAGCCCTGCCGCAGCTTCCAGAACGCATCCCCCTGCCGCCCTACCCGAATGGCTGGTACAGCGTGTGTTTCTCGGACGAGCTCCCGGCGGGACAGGTGAAGCGCATCCACGCCTTCGGCGAGGAGATCGCGCTGTTCCGCGGCGAGGACGGGGTGGCGCACGCGCTCGAGGCCTACTGCGCCCATCTCGGCGCGCATCTCGCGGTGGGCGGCAAGGTCGTGGGCAATCGCCTGGTGTGCCCGTTCCACGCCTGGGAGTACGACGGCGAGGGCAAGTGCGCGCACATCCCCTACTCGAGCAAGATTCCGCCACGCGCCAAGCAAGGCAGCTATGCGCTGCGCGAAACGAATGGGTACATCATCCTGTGGCATCACGCCGAGGGAGCGCCACCGAGCTACGAGATCCCCGAGATCCCCGAGGTCCAAGATCCCAAGTATCGCCTGTTCAAGGAGAACACCTGGGAAGTGAGCACGCACCTTCAAGAGGTGTTCGAGAACGCGATCGACATCCCCCACTTCGTGGTGGTGCACGGCATGAACGTGCAGCGCACGCGTTTCGAGACCGATGGCCCCTTCGGTGCGCTCGAGCTCGACATGAAGCGCGACGACGACCAGGCCCTGGCGCAGGTCGATGACAAGCAAGAGAGTCAGATCCGCTCCTTCGTCTGGGGTCCAGGCCTGTCTTTGACGCGCGTGAGCGGCTGGATGAAGGGCGTGTCGGTGCAGACCCTGACGCCCATCGACCCCGAGAAGATCGTGATCCGCCACCGCTACTACGTCGCGGACGAAGCACCCCAGGACAAGATGCACGAGTTCTTCGACTTCTACGCCGAAGACTGGGTTCGCGACTTCGTGATCTGGAACAAGAAGAAATATCGCGCCGTGCCGAACCTCGCTGAAGGGGATGGGGACGTGGGTAAGTTCCGTCGCTGGTACGCACAGTTCTATTCGGAGCCCGTCGAGCAAGCGGCAGAGTAGCGGAGGCGCTGTATGCTTCGGGGGTCATGTCTAGAACTCCGCGTCGCATAGTCCCCCTTCTGTTTGCGCTGGCACTCAGCTCCTGCTCGTCCGAGCAGACGGCCCCCGCGGCACCGCCCCCGCCACTTCCCACCGTGCCGCCTACGCCGGCCGAGCAGGTCGAACCTGCGGGCGAGGTCGAGGGCGCAGCCGAGGAAGCCGACGCGCCCGTCGCCGAACAGGGCACAGCGGCCGAGGAAGCAGAGGCCCCCAGCGACGACAAGGCCTCCGGAAAGGGTGAGCCGAGCCCCGCCAAGGCCGTGGAGCCGGCGAAGAAGGGCGCTTCGCTCTACGACATGGATCCCAAGGCAACTCAGGGCGCAGAGAAGCCCAAGACGACGGCCACGCCGACGAAACCCACGCTCATCACGCCCAAGCTCCCCTCCTTGGCCACCGCCACGAAACCCGCGCCGCAGCCCGAAGCCAAGCCTGAAGCCAAGCCCACGCCTGCCTTCAACGTGCCGAGCGCGCCGCACGTGACGCTCGATCTGCCCCAGGGCCTCAAGGATGACCTGGCCAAGGACACACGCATGACGCCCTGGCTCAAGAAGGGCCTGTCGGCCGCAAGCAGCTGTTACACGAAGCAGAACGACGCAAAGCTCGCGGGAACGGTCGTGGTCAACATCGTGATGCACGAAAACGACCGGCCCGACGCCGCCATCCAGACGCTGCCGGGCCAGCTGAGCGGCGTGTTCGCCTGCGTGTCGGGCGCGATGATGAAGAACCGCATGCCGCTGTTCACCGGCAAGGAGGGCCAGCGCTACACCGCGAAAGTGCGCTTC
>CAYNOM010000271.1:0-7964 GCA_964398415.1 uncultured Polyangiales bacterium
ACCCCCGCGCAAGGGCGGACGCCGAGCCAGTGTGCCGCTCCGGCACTTGCCTCGGAAAGCTTGGCCCGGCCCCCACGGTTTCATACCCTGGGCGGAACACGGAGACTCCATGAAGCTCAAAGGCGTGCTGCTGTTCGCGCTCACGTGGTGCTTTCACACGTCGGCCCTTGCGGCCCCGGCCGACCCGCAAGCAGTCCCGGCGGTGCTCGCGCCCTGGATCCCTTGGGTGCTCGAAGGCACGGGCGAGGCGAAGTGCGTGACGACAGGTGAGGTCAAGAGCTGCGTCTTTCTCACGTCGCTCTCCCTGACCGCTGATGCGACGGGTGCCACCTTTACGCTTACTGGCAGCGCCGACGCGAAGGCACGCATGCGCCTGCCGGGTTCGAGCGAACACTGGCCCCTCGACGTGCTCGTCGATGGTCGTCCCGCCGTGGTGCTCGAACCGGACGCGGTGCCGCAGGTGCACGTGCCGCCGGGGACGCACGTCGTGCAGGGCCGGCTGCGCTGGAACGGCGTTCCGGACTCGATTCAGATTCCGCCCCAGGTGGCGGTGGTGCAGCTCAACGTGTCGGGTCGCCGCGTCGAAAGGCCGCGTCGCGAAGCGTCGGGTCTGTTGTGGTTGGCCGCCGAGCAGCGCGCGCAAAGCGAGGCCGAGCGCCTCGAGCTCAGCGTGCAGCGACGCATCGACGATGGGATTCCGCTCAAGATCACGACGCGCATTCAGGTCTCGGCCGCAGGCAACGCGCGCGAAGTCGTGCTGCCTCGCGTGCTCGTCGAAGGAACCCGGCCCATCGAGCTGACCGCGGAGCTGCCCGCGCAGCTCTCGCCCGACGGTGGGCTGCGCATGCAGGTGCAAGCCGGCACCTACCGCATCGAGGTCGTCGCGATCAGCGAGCGTGATCTGCCGAAGCTGAGCGCGCCCAGCCACGAGCCGCCCTGGCCCTCACGTGAGACCTGGGTCTTTGCGGCAGACGACGTGCTGCGCCACGTGGAGCTGTCGGGCGGGTCGCCGGTCGACGTCTCACGCACCGATCTCGCGAGCGACTGGCACGGTCTGCCCGCCTTCGTGGTCACCCCCGGCACAGCCCTCACGCTCACCACGCGACGCCGCGGTGAGCCAGAGCCTGCGCCCAACGAGCTGTCTCTCACGCGCAGACTCATGCTCGACCTGGATGGCCGCGGCTACACCGTAGAGGACAGCTTCTCGGGCACCATGCACCGAGACTTCCGCATCGATCTCGCCGCCGGCGCGCTCGGTCACGTCAAGGTCCACGGCAGAGACGAGCTGATCACGCTGCACGACAACAGAGCCGGCGTCGAGCTCCGAAGGGGCGACGTTCAGCTCGCAGCCGAGTGGCGACTCGAGGACGCGACACGCGAGCTGCCGGCGGTCGGCTGGAGCGAGGACGTGAAGTCACTGAGCACGTCTCTGTCGCTGCCGCCTGGTTACCTGCTCCTCGCCGCAGAGGGCGTCGACCGAACCCCTGGCACGTGGCTCTCGCAGTGGGATCTGTGGGACTTCTTCTTCGTGCTGCTCGTGTCGCTCGCGGTGGGCAAGCTCGCGGGGGCACCATGGGCCATCGTCGCACTGCTCACGCTCGTGCTCACGCACCATGAGCCCGAGGCGCCCACGACGGCTTGGCTCTTTCTGCTCACGGCGACGGCGCTCGTGCGCGTGATCAGGCCATCGCGCTGGGCGAGCGTTGCCCGCGCCGGCTTTCTGGCCTGCGTGGTCGGACTGTTGATCGTGGCTGTGCCCTTCGCCGTGTCGCAGCTTCGAAAGACCGTGTACCCACATCTCGATCGATCCGCGGAAGGCGGTGCAACGTTCCCGACGCAGTATGCCGACGTGATGGTCAGCCCGGAGCCGGCGCGCGCTCCGTCCGCCGCGCGTGAGGAGGTCGCGTCGGAGGAGGCCTATGGAGGCGCGGCAAGCTCAGTCGAAGACGCCCCTCGCAGGAAGGCAACGCTGCTCCTCGGCAGCACCAAACGCTCCGCCGCCAATGAAGTCGACCCCCAGGCCGTGGTGCAGACCGGGCCAGGCATGCCGAGCTGGAGCTTTCGCACCCATGAGCTCATGTGGTCGGGTCCGGTGCAGCGCGATCAGCAGGTGAAGCTGTGGCTCGTGCCACCCCTCGGCACGCGCATCTGGTCGGCATTGACCGTGCTCCTCACGTTCGCACTGCTCTTCGCGCTCGCACGGGCCGCGAAGGCTTCCGCCCCAGGCTCGCTGCCGCCCCCTGCGCTCGCGTTGCTCATGCTCGCCCTGGGCACCCTCGCGCCGACGCTCGTCTCGGCCCAGGCTGCAGCTCCCACCGTCATCCCGCCGGCAGAGATGCTCGCGGAGCTGAAGCAGCGCCTGCTCGCCCCGGCCGACTGCGAGCCACACTGCCTGTCGGTGCAGTCGCTCGCGATCACCGTGAGGGAAAATCAGCTCACGCTGCGCGCCGAGGTGCACGCGGGCGCCGCCGCGGCCTATCGCGCGCCCGGGCCCGTCGATACCTTCGCTCCCGATCGCATCCTGCTCGATGGCACGCCCGCCCTCGCGGCGACGCGACTCGATGACGGGTTCATCCACGTGCGCGTGCCCGAGGGTAAGCATGTGGTCGAGCTGGGCGGATCGATGCCCTCGAGTCAGACGCTCACGCTCGCGCTCGGGGCCCCGCCCCACCGCGTGACGGTCGACGCGAACGACTTCACCATCGAGGGCCTGCGCGCCGATGGCCGCGCCGAAGGCTCGATCCAGCTGCGACGCAAGGTGGTCGTCGATCCTGCGCTGGGTAGCGCACAGCAAACGCTCATGCCGTGGCTGAACGTCACGCGGCGCTTCGATCTCGGGGTCACGTTCCGAGTGACCACCACACTGCAACGCCTCGGGCCCGCCACCGAGAGCATGATCGTAAGCTTACCGATGCTGGAAGGCGAGTCAGTCACGGAGGCGGGCCTTACGAGCGAGGACGGTAGCGTGGTCATCGAGCTGCCCCGCGACAAGCGTGAGCTGAGCTTTCAGTCGACGCTGAGCCCGCGCAATGGGCTGACGCTCGTCGCGGCCCTGCCCGAAGATGCCCAGGGAGACATCACCCATCCCTTCAGCGAGACGTGGCAGGTGAGCTGCGCCGCCCTGTACCACTGCACGCTCGAGGGCATCGCACCCGTGTCGCGTCTCGCAAACGGCATCGTGGAGCCGACCTTCAAGCCCTTCCCGGGCGAAACGCTGCAGATTTCGATCACCCGCCTCGAGGCTGCGCGGGGAGCCTCCACCACCATCGATCGCGCAGAGCTCGTCGTCACGCCGGGCAAGCGCATCGAAGAAGGGGTGCTGACGCTCGACGTGCGCACGAGCCGCGGCTCGACCGAGCGCCTCGCGCTGCCGACGGATGCCACCCTGAGCGCAGTCAACATCGACGGTAAGGCCAGGCCTTCGCGCATCAAAGATGGAAAGCTCGAGCTACCCCTCGACCCCGGCAGCCACAGCGTGGAGGTGCGCTTTCGGCGCAACAGCGGCATCGCGCAGCGCTACACGACGCCCGCGATCCGCGTCGAACGCCCGCTCACCAACGTCAAGACTTTCGTCGAGCTGCCGAGTGATCGCTGGCTTCTGTGGGCGAGCGGGCCGAGCTGGGGGCCCGCGATCCTGTTCTGGGGTTACCTCTTGATGGTGCTGCTGTCGGCCGTAGCCTTGGGAGGCGTCGAGGCAAGCCCGCTCCGCAGCTACGAATGGGCGCTGCTCGGTCTCGGCCTCACCCAGGTCGAAGCGCCGATCGTGCTCATCGTCGTCGGGTATCTGTTCGCGCTCTCGTTCCGCGAGCGGCGCGAGCCGGCCGAAACGCCTTGGGTCTTCAACCTGGCGCAGGTGGGTCTCGTGTTGTTTACGCTGGTGGCGCTCGCCTGCCTGGCCTACGCCGTGCGGCAGGGCCTCGTGGTGCGCCCCGACATGCAGGTCGAGGGACTTTCCAGCACCGATTCGCGACTCGAGTGGTACGTGGATCGCACCTCGGGTGCCATCCCGCGGGCCAGCGTGTTCAGCGTGCCCCTCTGGATCTACAAGGGCATCATGCTGGCCTGGGCCCTGTGGCTCGCGATGAGCTTGCTCAAGTGGCTGCGCTGGGGCTTTCAGGCGTTCCGTAAGGGTGGCACCTGGAAGACGAGCCCTCGGCGCACGAATCCCAAGGTTCCCATGGAGCGCATCGCCGAGGCGCGCGCCGAGCTCGCGGGTCAGACGACGAAGGACGATGCCGGAGATCCCTGACCTCACGCTGTATCTCGAGTCGATCACCACGCGCTTCGTGGGCGAGCCCCTCGAGCGCGTGCGGCTCTTGAGCCCGTTTGTGTTGCGCACACACGATCCGAAGCTGTCGGTCCTCGAGGGGCGTCGGCTGCTCGCGATGCGACGACTCGGCAAGCGCCTCGTGTTCTGCTTCGACGATGGGCTGTTTCTCGCCTTGCACCTGATGATCGCGGGCCGCCTGCGGCTCAAGGACCACGGCGCGAAGATCCCGCACAAGGTAGGCCTCGCAGCCTTCGACTTCCCTGCGGGCACGTTGCTCTTGACCGAGGCGAGCCCGAAGAAACGCGCGGCCCTGCATCTCGTGCGCGGTGAGGAGGCACTCTCGGCCCTCGGCGCAGGCGGTATCGAACCGCTCGAGATGTCGTTCGAAGAATTCGAGACCACGCTCGGGCGCGAGAACCACACGCTCAAGCGCACGCTCACCGACCCGCGCTTCTTCGCAGGGATCGGCAACGCCTACTCGGACGAGATCCTGCACCGTGCGCGCCTGTCGCCGGTGCAGCTCAGCTCACGCCTCGATGCCGAGCAGAAGAAGCGCCTATTCGAGGCCATCCAGGCCGTGCTCCGCGAGTGGACCGACAGACTGCGGGAGCAGGCGCGAGGCCGCTTTCCTGACAAGGTTACGGCGTTTCACGTCGAGATGGCGGTGCATGGCAAGTTCCAGAAGCCCTGCCCCAGCTGCGGCTCGCCCGTGCAGCGCATCGTGCGCGCCGACAACGAGGTCAACTACTGCGCCACGTGTCAAACCCGCGGCAAGCTGCTCGCCGATCGCGGCCTGTCGCGGCTTCTGCACGAAGACTGGCCGAGCACGCTCGAGGAGCTCGAGGACATGAAGGCTCAGCGCAGAAAGCCCACCGTCAAAGACAAGCCGACGTAGTCGACGAAGGGGCCCTCCACAGCGAGCAGCTGTGCGCTCGTCTCAGCTGCCCTATTGCGCTCGAGGTCGAGCCAGAAGTGGTGAGTGTAGGCGAGCTCGAGCGCGACCGGCATGAAGACCTCGTTGTCGAACACGCGCAGGGGCACGTCCATGCGCACGCCGACGCCGAGCAACGTCGAGAGCCCCTGGTGGCGATGCAACAGGGACTGGGTGCCACCGCCTCCGAAGGGCCCACCTGCCGTGGGAGCCCCGGGCAGCGCCGTCACTTCGTAGCGTGCGCCGAGGGTCGCGTAGCCGGCTCCGAGCGCGAGGTAGGGACGAAACAGGCCGAGGCCGAAGGGAAAGTAGCGCCCCTTCAGACCGAGGTTGAGGAGCGTGGGCTCGACCTCAGACAAGGCGTTGCCCATGGCGTCCTTGCGCCGCGCGGGATCGAGCGCCGCATCGACCGCGTCCCCATCGACACCACCGGCGAGCGAAAAGCGCGCGAAGGGCGCGACGTTCACGTGGGCTCCGATGTCGAACTGCATGAGCTCGAGGTCGACCCACAACGCTGGCACGAACTCATCCCGCGTCGCGCCATCCTGCCTCAGATCCCCAAAGGGGAGCGTGCCCGAGAGCCCCGCCGCCATGCCCCAGCGCAAGAGAGGCTGGGTGTCATCGAGGGCGCGCGCGGGGGGCGCGAGCAGTGAGAGCGCAAGCAGGGTCAGAGAGCCGCAAAGAAGCCGACATTCCATGGCGCGCGGAGGCTGTCACGCGCGGCGGGGCTCCACAACCCACCGCGGTCTACCTGGCCCAGATCGTGATCTACCTCGCATAAACAGCCGATTTGTTCCACCAACAGGAGAATTTTTCCTCCCACATCAAATCAACAATGCATTTACGTTGCGTAACATTGCGAACGGGAGCAGTCTCGATCAGGTGAAGACGAGCTTTCCCCCCAGCTTGACCCCCAACGTCGGACTCGCGGGTCTGGTTCGAGTGTTGGCCCCCGCGTCGGTACAGTTGGCCCACTGCGGCACCAACGCCCTGCCCTATCGCGTCGAGTGGAGCTCCCCGAGGGGCCCGGTCACCTTTTACGGGCTCACCCCCGATGAGGCAGCCAACGATGCCCTAGGCGCCCTGTCTCGCGGCTCGGTTGCGCCGCCTGCGGTGCGGATCCCGGTCACCGACCCCATCGGCAAGAGCGAGTGGGCGGACGCCATGCGCGACTTCATCGCCGACATCGACCTAGACCGCGCGCCGATCCAGCGTCCCGCGCTGCGTGTCTTGCGCGGTGGCATCGCGCGCTGATTCACGCGCGGCGTGGTCGTCACCACAGTGTGTCGTCACCACAGTGTGTCGTCACCACAATGCGTCGTGCTCTTCGACCACCCCAAACGCCCCCTCGACGCGCTCGCCGCGCACCTGTCCCGACGCGGTGCCATAGGGCTGGGTGAACGTCGAGCGAATCACATGGAGGTCCAAGCGACTGCGTCGCGCCCCCAGGGGCCTTACGACGAGCTCCACCTCACCCGAGCCGTCGCGACTCGAGATGCGCAAGGGCTCTAGCGTCATGTCGAAGCGCACGCCCCCCAGCGTGTGCAGGACGCCATCGAGCCACACCCCGTTCTCCGTCGAATCGCCGTGCGCATCGTCGTAGACGTGGGCCGACAGATTCAGCCCGAAGCGGCGCCCGCTCGCGGTGTGACCCACGAAAGAAGCCCACTCCCAGCGCGTGTGGCGGTCGGCGAGCGAGCGCGTGAAGTCGAGCGTGGCGAGCGCTGCCCCGAGATCGTAGCGGCGCTTGCCCCAATGGAGCGTCCCCCTCGCGCGCATGCCCGCGGCCTTGTGCGTGTAGGCGGCGCGCTCGGCGGAGAGCGGAAACACGAGCGCGAGGGCGTCGTCGGGCGTCGACGTCACCTCGAGCGCTGCGATCGAACCGTCGTCGAGAGGCAACGAGAAGTGCGCTGAAAAGCCCCTTTCGTAGCCGGCCGTGATCGAGGCCTGACCGCGTCGAAAGCGCGTCGATCCCGAGAGAGAGCTCTCGACGAAGCTCACGCCGAGACCCAAAGGGGAGAGGGCCTCGAAGCTCGCGCGATGGCCTGTGGAGCGATCGACCACATAGGCAAAGGCCTGCGCCGCGTAGCCGAGCCCCACGATCGCGAACGCGCAGAACACCTCCGGCGTCGCGAAGGACTGGTAGCACCACTGCTTGAGGCGCAAAGCAGGGCCGCGGCGCTCCACATCGGGCCGCGCAATCGGCCTGCGATAGCGACCCACCGCCATGCGTGCGCCCGACCAGATGCACCCGGGAGCGGTGTCGGAGAGCACAAAGGCCTCGGGCTGAGGTGGCGGCATGCGGAGGCCAGTGTAACGTAGGGGCAAGAGGGGATCATGGGCGAGGCGGGATACGAGCGTCTTTCGGCGCTGGATGCGGCATTTCTTCAACTCGAAGACGAGAACGCGCACATGCACGTGGGCGGCATCGTGGTGCTCGACGGTGGCTCACTGGTCTTGCCCCACGGCGGCATCGACATCGAGCGGCTGCGTGTGCACATGGAGAGTGCGGTGCTGCAGGCGCCGCGGCTGAAGCAGCGCATCGAGCGCATCCCGGGCTTCGGCCATCCGGTATGGGTCGACGATCCCCACTTCCGCATCGACTATCACTTCCGCCACACGGCCCTGCCGCGACCCGGCAGCATGGTGGAGCTGCACCGGTTGGCCGGGCGCATCTTCTCGCAGCGCCTCGATCGCCGGCGGCCGCTATGGGAGATGTGGGTGGTCGAGGGCCTCGAGGGCGGACGCTTCGCCTTGATCCCC
>CAYNOM010000272.1:0-5543 GCA_964398415.1 uncultured Polyangiales bacterium
GGTGCGCCGCAGGGGGACATGCTCCGAGGAGCGCAGCGCAGCGAGCACCGGCAAGCAGCGTGGCCACCCCAGGCGGCCGGCATCATGCCTCCGGACGCTCGCCATGACTCGCGCACACAAGCGCGAGCGAGAGCGGGCGAACGATGTCGCTCACGACCACGCTCACGACCACGGCCGCAGCCGGGCGCGCGAGAATCCGTCGCCCCACGCCATG
Organism: uncultured Polyangiales bacterium; assembly: GCA_964398415.1. GTDB lineage: Bacteria > Myxococcota_A > Polyangia > Polyangiales > DASUME01 > DASUME01. The sequence continues at coordinate 215 of CAYNOM010000272.1, forward strand.
TCCCGCCCACGCGAACCCCCGATCGACTGGTCGGGGGTGAGTAGCCGCAGACCTGCTCCCTCCAAAACTACCCCTGCCAAGCTCAACGCCGGGTCGATGGCACCCGGCGCCGCGAGCTCCGATCAGGTCTGGGCTGAGCCCGGCGGAGCCCTGCCCTGCTTGACATGGCGCAAACAATGGCCATTTTGCGCGCGCCGCGTGAGGTCGAAGCGAGCCTATGAACTGCGGCGGAGGAGACCATGAGCGAGGTTTCGCTGCACGAGCATGCCTTTCAGGCCCAGGTGAGCCAGGTGCTGAGCCTGGTGATCAACTCCCTGTACAGCAACAAGGAGATCTTTCTTCGCGAGCTGTTGTCGAACGCATCCGACGCCCTCGACAAGGAGCGCTTCTTCGCCATCTCGACGCCTGACGGCGATGCGCCGCTCGCGATCCGCCTCATCCCCGACGCCGAAGCACAGACCCTGACCATCGAGGACAACGGCGTCGGCATGGACGAGGCCGAGCTCGTGAAAAACCTCGGCACCATCGCCCACTCCGGCTCGAAGGAGCTGCTCAGCCAGCTCAGTGAGAAGAAAGATCTGAACCTGATAGGGCAGTTTGGGGTGGGCTTCTACAGCGCCTACCTCGTCGCCGATCACGTCACGGTGGTGTCGAAAAAGCGCCTCACCGAGCGCGCGTTCCAGTGGCAATCGGACGGTCAGCACGGCTTTCGCACGGGCGAGGCAGAGCGACAGGGCCGAGGCACCTCGGTGACCCTGCACATGAAGCCCGAGCACACGGCGTTTCTCTCGCCCCACCGCCTGCGCGAGCTCGTGTCGCGCTACTCCGACTACATCGCCTATCCGATCGAGCTCGGCGAGAAGAACGAGAGCGGCGAGCTCGTGTTTTCGCGCATCAACCAGGCGAGCGCCCTGTGGCAGCGAAAGCCCGGCGACATCAGCGACGAGCAGTACGCCGAGTTCTACACGCACCTCACCCACGACTTCGAAGCTCCGCTCGCGAGGCGTCATTTCCGCATCGAGGGCAACCAGGAGTTCACAGGGCTTCTTTTCATCCCCAAGCGTCCGCCCTTCGATCTGTTCTCGCCGGAGGAGCGCCACGGCGTCAGGCTGCACGTCAAGCGCGTCTTCATCATGGACGACTGCAAGGAGCTCTTGCCGCGCTGGCTGCGCTTCGTGCGTGGTGTGGTCGACTCCGAAGACCTGCCCCTCAACGTGTCGCGCGAGCTCCTGCAAGACTCGAAGGTCATTCAGATCATCCGCAAGCAAGTGATCAAGCAAGTGCTCGACATGCTCGAGGAGGTCTCGAACGAGCGCCCCGACGACTACGTCGGTCTGTGGAAGAGCTACGGCACGGTGCTGAAGGAAGGCCTGCACTTCGACCCCGAGTATCGCGAGCGGCTGACGAAGCTCGTGCGCTACGAGAGCTCGAAGGTCGAGGGGCTCACCTCGCTCGCAGACTACGTGTCGCGCATGCCCGCGGAGCAGACGGCCATCTACTACATGCTGGGGCCGACGCGCCGCACCCTCGAGTCGAGCCCGCATCTCGAGTCGCTCAAGGCCCGCGGCTACGAGGTCTTGTACATGATCGACCCGGTCGATCAGTGGGCGGTGGCGGGCATCGGCGAGGCCGAGGGCAAGACCCTGCGCTCCGCCATGGACGAGAAGCTCGACCTCGCGCCGAACGCCGACGAAGACAAGACGCAGGCGGACGAAGCAGCGGCCGCCCAAGGCGACCTGTCGACCCTGCTCGCGCGCTTCAAGCAAGTGCTCGAAGGCCAGGTGAGCGAGGTGCGCCTGTCGACGCGTCTCACCGACTCGCCCGCGTGTCTGGTGGTGCCGGACGGGGGTCTCGGCCCGTACATCGAGCGCCTACTGCGCGCCTCCCAGGGCACAGACCTCCCCGTGCAGAAGCGCATCCTCGAGCTCAACGCCAAACATCCGCTGATCCAAGCCATGCGTGCCCTGCACGAACGCGACGCCGAGAGCGCGGAGGTGCGCGGCTACATCGAGCTCTTGTACGATCAGTCGCTGTTGTCCGAGGGTAGCCCCGTCGAAGATCCCGCGCGCATCGCCAAGCACCTCACGCGCCTGATGCAGCTCGCCGCACAGCAGGCGAGCGCCGCAGCCTGATGGCGCGATCATCCCGTTCTTTCGGCGCGGTGCGCTGAGGTGGCGGCAAAGCGCAAGCGCGCGTCGAAGGCCCCGCGAAAGCGGGACAAGCCTCTCGCCCGCAAGTCGACGCACAAGCCCGGTCACGAGCGCGCAGCGTGGGCGTGTTGGGGGGCCGTTTCGTTCGTCGGCCTTGCGGCATTGCTCGGATGGCTCGACGGCATGGTGTGGCTCGGCAACCTGTGTCGCGAGCTGCCGCTGCAGCTCGGCCTCGTTGCGCTCTCGACTGCAGGGCTGTGTCTGTGGGCTCGCAGAAGAGGGCTCGCGCTCGTCGCGCTGCTCTCAGCGCTGATAGCGGTCGCCCCGCTTTGGCCGCTTGCACGACCGACGCGCCTCACGCCCGAGAGGGGCCCGGTGCTGCGCGTGGGGCTCGCAAACCTGAACGAGCAACCTGCAGATCCCGCAAGGCTTCGAACCCTCGCACCCACGCTCGAGGTGCTTGCGCTCACCGGCCTACGCCAGGCTGATCTCGCGACGCTCGATGCGAGCCTGCCGCGCATGGCGCGCCTTGCGACCGCGTCGAGTCGCAGCGCGAGCCATGCGCTGTGGGTGAGCACGAACTACCCGGCTCGACGGCGCCCCGCGCCACCCCCATCGATCGCGGCCACGCGCGTGCGCGTCGGACGCTGCGACGTCGACCTCTTCTCCGCGATGCTTCCGTCCTTGTTCGACCTCGGCGCCGCCCAGGAGCGAAAGGATGCCAACACGGCGCTCTCGAAGCTCGCGCTCGGCGCGCGCGCGGTGTCGCTCGTGTCCCTCGGCTCACGTCCGACGAGCCCCGATCTGCGCGACGCAAAGCGCGCGCTCAGCCTGCGCGACACACGGCTGGGCAAGGGCCTGCTCGCCACGCAACCGGCCGCGCTCGGTCCCCTCGGCATCGCCGTCGAGCACGTGCTCGTGCGCGGTTGGATCGCCGTGCGCGAGCGCACCGCGGGCTTTCCGGTCAGCCCCCACGCAAGCCGCACCGCGCTCGCCACGCTGGAGCTCACCGAGCCCCGCTGCCGCTGAATGCGCGTGCTGCCCCTTTTTCGAGACCGCGTGATAGGAAGGCAGCATGCAGCGAAGAAGACTTGGACGCACCGACCTGTCCGTGACCCGCCTGTGCCTCGGCACCATGACCTGGGGCGAGCAGAACACGGAGGCCGAAGCCCATGCGCAGCTCGATCTCGCGATCGACCACGGCATCAACTTCATCGACACCGCCGAGGTGTATCCGATTCCGATGAAGCAAGAGACCCAGGGCCGCACCGAAGCGTACATCGGAAGCTGGCTCGCGCGTCGCGGCGGCCGTGACAAGCTCGTGCTGGCGACGAAGGTTGCCGGACCAACCCTCGCTCCCTACCTGCGCAGCCCTCGCACCTGCCCGAACCGCGCAAACATCGTCGAAGCCATCGAAGGCAGCCTGAAGCGCCTCGGTACCGACTACGTCGACCTGTACCAGATCCACTGGCCCGATCGGCGCACGAACTTCTTCGGTCGCCTCGGCTACACGCACGATCCACGCGCAGAGGACACGCCCATCGAGGAGACACTCGAGGCCATGGACGCGCTCGTGCGCGCGGGCAAGGTGCGGCACGTGGGCCTGAGCAACGAGACCGCCTGGGGTGCCATGCGTTACCTGCACCTGGCCGAGACGCGGGGCTTAGCGCGCCCCGTGAGCATCCAGAACCCCTACAGCTTGCTCAACCGCACCTTCGAGCTTGGGCTTGCTGAGGTCGCCCATCGCGAGGATCTCGGCCTGCTCGCCTACTCTCCCCTCGGCTTTGGCACGCTGAGCGGCAAGTATCTCGGCGGAGCGCTTCCAGAGGGATCACGCCTCGCGCGCTTCAAGCAGTACGCGCGCTACTCGAATCCCATCGGACAGCGGGCCACCGACCACTACGTCCGCCTCGCCACATCTCGCAACCTCTCTCCGGCGCAGCTCGCCATCGCGTTCACCCTCTCGCGCAGCTTCGTCACCGCGAGCATCGTCGGCGCCACCAGCATCGCGCAGCTCGAGGAGAACCTCGGTGCCGACGCGCTCGAGCTCGACCCCGAGCTCTTGCGTGAGATCGAGGCCGTGCACAGCGAGCTACCCAACCCGTGCCCATGACGGCTGCAGGTCAATAGCCGAGCAAAAGGGCTGAAAAGCGGCCGGGATCCACGGCCCCTTGCTCCCTCAGCCAACGCTCTGCGCGGAGCACCATCGACAGCCCCTCCTCGGTGCCGAGCAGCTGCCCCTGCCGCCTGCGCGCCACCGCCGCGAGGTGCGGCATGCTCGCCGCATCACAGGCCACCACGGCCTGTCCAAACAGGTGAATCGCGCGCGCGCGCTCGCCCAGCACCTCCTCGATGCCTGCGGAGAGCAGCATCGCGCGCGCCTGCACGTGCTCGGCGTCGAAGCGAGTGAAGAGCTCGAGGGCCCGGCGCGCGAGGTCGAGCAGACGCGGCCGTTCGTGAGGCAAGAGATAGGCCGAGCCGAGAGCTGCCCGCACGCGCAGCTCCGCAGCCATGGGTAGCGCGAGGCTCGAGCGCAGGAGGTGCGCTCCCGTGATCGCGCGAAACGCACGCTCGACGCGCGCGTGCGCGTTGGGATCACCCACGTACAGGTCGAGGTCTACCTGCCCGCGCAACACGTCGAGCGCGTAGATTGCGTGCGGGAAGCACTTCGTCTCGTCGCGCACCCGCTCGAGCGTCATGCGCGCGACATCCGGCGCATCGCCGAGTAGCTGAGTAAAGTAGCCGATGCGACTCGCGAACAGGTAGGCATCGAGCGGGTTGCCCCGCTGTTCGAGCTCCTCCTGTGCCTCGCGCGCCCGCGGCGCGAGCTCGAGAAAGCGTCCCGCGTCACGCAAGCATGCGAGGCTCGCGAGCAGGGCCTGGGTGATCTCCCACGCAGCTCCCCGGCAGTCTTCGCGCAAGGTGCCAAGGGCGCGCTCCGCAACCTCGAATCCCTCTCGCTGTCGTCCCTCCGCGTGCGCGGCCACGGCCTCGACGAGCTGCACCAGGGCGCTCGCGTGGGGGTGCTCGGCAAGGCGACTGAGCTCTTTGGCACGGAGAAGCTCGCGGCTGCTCGACAGGGGCTCGCCATGAAAGCCTGCGCGAACGAGCCAAGCCTGAAGCGCGTGGGCCCTCGACAAGCGGTAGGGCTCCCCCACCTGCAGCGCCACGTCGAGGTG
>CAYNOM010000272.1:5643-7964 GCA_964398415.1 uncultured Polyangiales bacterium
CGAGCCACTGCTCCGCAGCCCTCTGACGCAGCTCGAGCGAGGTGTCGGGGTCGGTATCGGCGGAGAGATCGAGATACAGCTGCGCCGCTTCCGCTGCGCGTCCGGACAGAGACAGTGCCTGCGCAAGGGCGATGCCGATCTCGCGCCGTAGGGTGACCTCCTCTGCAGGACAGTGCTCGCGCGCGACCTCATAGAGGCGCACTGCGCGTGCGAAGGCGAGCGAGTCGACCGCCGCATCCGCGGCGCGCAGCGCATGACGCGTCACACGCTCGGTCTGCCCCGCCTCGATCCAGTGCAGCACCACCGCCTCCGGATCGGCCCCCGTACGCGACAGCGCATCGCCGAGCCGACCGTGCATCGCGCGTCGCTCTCGCTCGCTCACCCGCGACAACACGAGTCGACCGACCCGGTCGTGGGCGAACTCGACCGACGACAACCCGGCCTCCTGATGCGAGCGCACCCAGGGCGTCGCCCGCAGCTCCTCGGCTGCAAGCGAGAGCGTCGAGGGACTGAGCTCTGCCGCGCGTCCCAGCACCTCCCACGACAGGGGCGCGCCTGCCACGGCCAGCATCACGAGCAAGCTGCGCGCGGCGGGCGTCAGCGCGTCGATACTGACCGCGAGGGCCTCGTCGAGCACGGGGATCGCCGTGCCGCCACGCGAGGCCGCGTAGTGCGACAGGGCCGACACGAAGAGCGGCTGGCCTGCGGCCTCCTGCGCTATCGCCTCAGCGTGGGCACGGTCGCCGCCGAGACGCACCAGCATGCTCTCGGCCAGATCGCGCGCGTCGCTCTGAGACAGGGCAGCGAGGCGCAAGCGCAAGGGGTTTGCGCGTGCGATCACCGCCTCGAACGACTGTTGATCATCACGCGCCCCACGCGCTCGCGACGAGAACACGCACACGAGATTCGACATGGGAGGCGGCGTGAGGATCTCGTCGAGCAAGCTGATGCTATCGGGATCGGCCCAGTGCACGTCGTCGATCAGGATCACCACGAGCTGCTCCTCGCTGAGACGCGCGAGAAGCGCCTTGAGCGCACCGAATGCGCGACGACGCAAGAGGGGCGCATCCGCCCTGAGTGGCTCACTCTGGGCGCGCTGCTCGATCTCGGGCACCCGCCCGAGCACGGGGAAAACCTGCTGCAACAACCCGGCATTGGGAGGCAAGAGCCCCGTGACGCGCTCTGCTGGTAGCCGCTTCAGCACGCGTGCCAGCGCGTCGATCACGCCGTCGAAGGCCTTGAACGGCACCGCCTCACGCTCGTAGCAGCGACCTCCGATCACCAGCGCGTCGGAACGCACGCTGCGGATCCGCCGCGTCAGCTCTGCGAGGAGCGCACTCTTGCCGAGGCCCGATTCGCCGTACACGACCGCCACACGCAACGCGGGCGGATCGACCGCATCGAGCAGCCTGAGCAGCGCAGTCAGCTCGCGGGCACGCCCCACGAAACCGACCCGCGTCGCGGTGTGCGGGGCACGCGGAAACGTCGAGAGGCGCTTCTGAGGCAGAAGCTCGCGCAACACGTCGACCCCGACCGCGCGCTCTTTCGGATCGCGGGCGAGCAGCGACAGGCACAGCTCCTCCATGTCGGGCGGCACGGACGGGGCTATCGCGCTCGGGTTGGGCGGATCGTGATCCTGCTTGGCGGCGAGGATCTCGTAAGGATCGCCCACGTAGGGATGGCGGCCGGTGAGGCACTCGTACAGGATGCAGCCGAGGGCGTAGTAGTCGGAGAGGGGCCCCACGTCCGAGCCGAGCACCTGCTCGGGCGCCATGTACGCCGCCGTGCCGACACGAGGCAGTCGTGTGCTCTCGCGCGTCTCGGTGTCGATCACCAGCCCAAAATCGAGCAACACCACGCGACAGCCCTCGACCACGCGGACGTTCGAGGGCTTGACGTCGCGGTGCACCTTGCCTGCGCGATGGAGCGCATCGACCGCCGCCACGAGCTGCACGAGCGAAGAGCGCAAGCGCGACTCCTCGAAGCGCGCCCCCGCCGACATCGGATCGCGCACACCACGCACGTGCTCGACGATCGATGGGCCACGCGCCAGCTCCATCGTCAGAAACCAGCGTCCCTGATCCTCGAACAGGTCGTAGTAGTGCACGAGGTTTGGATGCCGAATGTCGGAGAGCGCGCGAAACTCCCGCTTGAAGTAGAACAGCGCATCCGGGCCCAGTCGGCGCATCACTTTGAGCGCCACGCGTGTCTCGCGCAGGCGGTCGAAGGCCTGATACACCACGCCAAAGGCGCCCTCCCCCAAGGTTTCCTCGAGCTCGAAGCGCTGATTGCCGAAGAAATCGGCGGAGCCTGGCTCGCGG
>CAYNOM010000273.1:0-7958 GCA_964398415.1 uncultured Polyangiales bacterium
AGCGCGTCGAGCAAAGGCAGAATGATCGCGAGGGCGTCGTCCTGATTCAACTTGCCGCGACTGCGAATCCGCTCCCCGACGCTCTCGCCTTCGAGAAACTCCATCACCAGGAAGGGCTCGCCCTCGGGCGTCTTGTCTTGATCGAGGATCTCGACGATGCCGTCGTGTCGGATCGCGCTCGCTGCACGCGCCTCGCGTCCGAAGCGCGCCACCACCTTCTTGTTCGTCAGGTAGTTGTCCGCGAGGATCTTCACCGCGACGCGACGTCCCGTGAGCTGGTGCTCGCCCTCCCAGACCTCACCCATGCCTCCCTTTCCCAGCATGCGAGTGAGCTCGTACTTGCCCAGCAGTGTTTGACCGGCGCGGTCCAAAGGTTCTTTCGTGCTCCCGAGCTTCTGCGGTATCGCTCAGAAGAGGGTATCAAAACCCCGCGCCTTCACGCGAGATGTCGCGCATCGCAGCGAGAAAGTCCGCGCGCGGGCCTCATGCCCAGGTCAAGACGAAGATGTCTGCCGGATCTCCAAGGGCTTGGCTTGCCGCAGTGCTGACGTCGCCTTGGGCCACCGAGCGCAGAAGCGCCCTGAGCAGCCCTGCGAACACCGCCGACACTTCCAGACAGGGCTCCACCTGCGCCCTCACCGCCACCCGCGCGCTGTCCACGTGGCGCTCGATCACGACCACCTCGCCGTGACGGGCCAGGCTCGACCACAAAATGGGCAAGACGTCGATGAGTCCCGACAAGCTGAGCTGCGCCGGAAGCGCCGGGCAGAAACGCTTCGCGCCGCGCTCGACCAGCGCCTCGCCGATGTGCGCGAGCCAGCCCAAGTCGGCATCGCCGCCCACGCTGTCGGCCGCCGCGAGCAGACGCCCCACGAGCGCCACCGGAACGCCCTTCACGCGCAGCTCCTCCGCGCGACCCGCCGCAGGCAAGAGCTGCTCCGCCTCGGGAATCTGGGCGAGCAACCGCCGCCAACCGTCGCCTCCCACGCGCGCGTAGATGGCCTCGATCATCATCAGCACGGGGTACAGCTCGAGGTACCCTTCGCCGGTCGGAGGCACGGTGACGCCGCTCTCCCGCTCGCGGCGACGATGCATGTACTTGAGGTCTGCCGCCAAGGGATCGGGCGGCACCATGCTCTCTGGTTGTCCCTCTTCGGGCAGCATCACGAGCACGGCCGACAGGAACTGGCCCGCCGACTGGAAGCGCTCCTCCATCTCGGAGGCCGTCGCCATGGCGATCGCACGATCGGCGCGATAGTCGACCTCGGCCTTGGGCGACTCGCTTCCAGTGAGCAGAAAGCGCATCAACACGCCGGCCGCGTACACGTCGATGCTCGGATCGGTGGTGGCCGTGCCGCGACGCACCTCGGGCGCGAGATAGCGTGAGTAGCCGCGGGGCAGCTCGGGCACGACGCGCTGCTTTCCGGGCAGCACCGCATAGCCGAAGTTCATGAGCTTCACGCGCAGCGAGCGGCCTTCCTCGATGAGGATGTTCTCGGCCCGGATGTGGCGATGCACGACGCCGCGCTCATGCATCATCTGCAGCGCCTCGAGCACCTGCACCATGATCTCCGCGGCGCTGCGCGGATCGAAGGCGCCATCGCGCTCCACGCGTTCGGCGAGCGTGCAGGACGGAAACTGCTCGTACACGAGGAAAGGGCGCGCTTCATCGTCGGTGCCCGAGTCGACGACGCTGAGCACGTTGAGATGCGGAACGCGGGCGGCCGCGCGCGCACCGTGGAGCATGCGCTGAGCTACGGGACCATCGGCGGGCAAGCCCGAGGCCAACATGTGCAAGTTGACGCTGCGTCCCGTACCCGTGTGCAGAGCTTCGTACACGAGCTCGTCGTCGTGGGCGGACAACAGGCGAAACAGGCGGAACTTGCTATCGACGACGACTTCCTCGGCGAACGTGTGGCGCGCCTGCGGAATGCCTTGAGGGGCGTTCACGATCTCGGGAAGAGGTTTCGACTGCGCACGCGAGTCGCGCGACGCCGCGCCCGGCGCGACCTCAGGCGGATGGGTCAGCGGCGGCAGCTCTGGAAACTCATCCTGCGTGGCGCGTCGTGATGTTCCGCTCACGGCCCTCTGGCCCCAATCTCCGGCAAGCGTCGGCGCGCGCGGGCACCCGTTGCCCAACACCCCGACTGCTCGATCAGGGTACCACGGTCATCGCTGCGTTACCGAAGCGGCCGGTCCAGGTCTCCGAGTTTTGGTCGCAGGATGTGCGCGACGCTGGGCAAAGACCGTCAGCGCGGCGGGATGTCGCAGGGCGCTCGATGATCGATCGGTCCAGCGCCCGCGCCAAGCCTAGGAGCCCCCGCGATCGCGCGGCGCAGCCAGTCGCGGGCCAACACCACAGCCTCTTCGAGCGCGTACCCTCGTGCGAGCCGCGCCGTGATCGCGGCGGAGAGGGCACAGCCTGTGCCATGCGTGTGGCGCGAGGCGATGCGTGGAGCCGTGTATGCGTGCGACGCGCGGCCCCCGATCACGAGCACGTCGGTCGGGTCGCCTTCGAGGTGGCCGCCTTTCACGAGCGCCGCCGCGGCGCCGAGCTTGCACAGCGCCTCACCCGCGCGCGCCGCGCTCTCGACATCCGAGACGACAATCCCCGTCAACGCGCGCGCTTCGTCCGTGTTCGGCGTGACCAACAAGGCACGCGGGATGAGCGCATCGCGTAAGGCCGAGAGCATGCCCTCGCCCTCGCCAAACGACGCGCCCCGCGTGGCGCCGAGGACGGGATCGACCACGAGCGGCGCGCGCGATGCGTCGAGCACCGCCGCGATGGTCGTGACGGCGCGGGGGCTCGGCAGCGCCCCGGTCTTGATGGCGTCGGGTGGCATGTCCGTGAGCAGGGCGTCGATCTGCGCGCGTATCAAGCCCTCGTCGACGCCCACGACCTCGCGCACCCCCAAGCTGTTTTGCACGGTCAACAGGGACACGACCGCCTCGCCGTACACCCCATGTGTCTGAAACGTCTTGAGATCCGCTTGAATCCCAGCGCCGCCGCTGGGGTCGGACCCGGCGATACTGAGCGCGACTTCGACCATCGACGGACTGGGGCACGAGCCGACGGGAGGCGCAAGCAGGCGCGCGTGCTAGTTTCACGGCCGATGCATGGTGTCTTGCGTCCATTGCTGGCTCTCTTCGGCCTGCTGATCGTCGTGCCCACGCCGCGTGCTCTATCGGAGCCAGCGCAGCGGCACGAAGCGCGCAGCCGAGCCCAGAGCCAGAGCACGACGCAGCCGCGAGTCAGCGCAAAGCACAGGGCAGCGGCCGGGCGTGCTCAACGCCTCGGCCTCGGCACCCGGCGCGCGGCGTCGCGCCTTCTGTCAGGCGACCCCGAGCCTCGCTGGGTGCGCGCGGCAGGTAGGGGCGCGCATTTCCCGGGCACCCTGCGCTTTCCGGTCGTGAAGGGCTGGTTCTCGCGGGGCTTTGGCTCGGGCGAGGACGGCTACCATCAGGCCGTCGACATCGGAGGCGAGGTGGGCTGGAACGTACGCGCGGCAGCGCCCGGCCTCGTCGGCTACGCAGGCGATGAGCTCGGTGGCTTCGGCAACGTCGTGATGCTGGTGCACGCGGGAGGCTTCGTCACCCTCTATGCGCACAATGAGCAAAATTTGGTGGTCGCGGGCGAGCTCGTCGAGCGTGGCTCGGTGCTGGCGGAGCTCGGCAGCACGGGCCGCGCCCAGGGCCCGCACGTGCACTTCGAGCTGCTCTACGACGGCGAAAACTGCGACCCTGCCCCGCTGTTTCGCCCCGGTGCAAAGCGCCGCACGGGCAAGCTCATCACGCCCCACAGGGCCACGTGGCGGCCGCCGAAAAAGCGACCGGACAGCGTCGTCTGTCTCCCGCGCAAGCACCATCCGAATCACAGAAAGCACCCCGCCCCGAACGAAGAAGACCTCGGAGGCGACGAAGAGGCGGATCACACTGCGAACGCGGGCTGAGCCTGAGAGAACGTCGGTGGTTCCCTGGCCAAAACAGCCCCCTTTTCGTGCTACGAGTGGCGCATGGCAGAGGACGTTCACGGCTTCATTCCCGGCCCGCTCGACGAGCTCGTGCCGAACCTGCGCATGCGCAACGAGCGCCTGCCCGCCCTGCCCGTTCACCCGCGCATCTCCCGGGTGGGCCACGACGACGGCACCTGCACCCTGCTGATGGCCTCCTTTGCCGGCGCGGATGACGCAAAGGCACTACACCGCGCGCTCAAGCCCATCCTCGAGGCCGCCCTGCTCGCCGAGCTCAGTCAGCCAGCGCCACTGCTTCGCGCCGGCGCGCCCTCGCTGCGCAGCGTCGCCTTGTTCGCCTTCGTGCCCTGGTCTTTCGATCCGGCGCCCGCGCTCACGCCCTTTGCCCTGCTTCCGACGCCCCTCGAGGCCGCGTCTCGCAAGGCGCTCGCGCTCGTGCGGCGCGAGGCACAGCTCGTCGACGGTTTGGACGCAGAGGAGCCCCTGGCCAGCTTCGAGGCCGAGCTCGTGCGCCCTCCCGCTCCGCTCGCGCGCGAAGCCGAGGCGATGCTGCGAGACAGCATCGAGGGCCCGTTCGGCAGAGAGCCCGGCTTGCTTTCGCGCAAGCTCGCCGACTTCTGCTCAAAACATGGATACCCAGGCATCGAGCCAACGCGGGCCGGCATCGAGCGCCTCGAAGCGCTGCTCGTCCAAAGCACGCCCGATGTGATTCGCTTCATCGAGCCACTCTGCTTTCAGGCGCTGTGCGATCTCGTCGCCGTGTCCGCCCTGACCACCTGGGGCAAGCAGGTCGAGTGGGCTGTGTGCGATCCAGACGATCACGGCCTGCATCCGCCGCCCCTCGTGCGCGTGAGCGACGGGGGCGAGCCCTCCCACGTACCGCTCGGCGAGCACGTGATGCGTTGGTGCGTGATGCCGTGCCGCGCCGGCGAGGACATCCCAACGCTCGGCGCCTGGGCCGAGCACGAGTTTGGCGGATGAGCGTTGACGTCCTCACCTGTCGTAGTCTCGCCGAGCTGGTGAAGCAGAAGGACGCGCTGCCCGAGCACGTGGCAATCTGGATCGCGCGCGATGCGCATCCACAGCTCGTGCCTGCCCAGGTCAGCGCACAGCTCGACACGCTCGCCGAGGAGCTGCTTTCTGGCGGCACCCACAGGCTCGATCCGCGCGGACAGGGCGCCGTGCTCGTGCATCACCTCGGCATGCGCCACGGCTTCAGTGGCAACCGCAAGGACTATTACGACGCCGAAAACAGCTACCTCGACTCGGTGCTGCGCAGAAAGCAGGGCATCCCCATCACCCTCGGCATCGTGTACATGGCGGTCGCGAAGCGGGTGGGCATCATCGCCGAGCCCGTGGGCTTTCCCGGTCACTTCTTGGTGCGTATCGGTGGCGAGCGCGGCGCCTACCTCGACCCCTTCGATGCGCGCATGCTCACCGACAAAGACCTCGGTTTTCTGCTGTCGCGCGCCCTCGGACCCGACAGCGTCATGAAAGACGAGTACCTTCAGGTCGTCGACGTGCGCGCCATCGCGCAGCGTATGCTGCTCAACCTCAAGCGCATTCACGAGGGTCGCAAGGACAGCGCGCGCGCGCTACTCGTCACCGATCGGCTGGTCGACGTGGCCGCCACGCCCGAGCTCAGGCGCGACCGCGGCATGCTCGCCCTCTCGCTCGGCGCGCACCAAGCGGCCGCCACCGACCTCGCCCACTACCTGCTCAAGCGGCCCAACGCACCCGATGCGAAGGACGTGCGCCATGCCCTCGAGCGCTCGCGCAAGGCGGCCGCGCCGGCGAACTGAGAACTGCACCAAGCGGCGCGAGGGGCCGGCGTGAGTGCAGGTCGGAGAGGGCCGCCGAGGATGACGCAAGCGGGGTGCTTGTGCGCACAGATCCGCAAAGCACGCCCTTGCAGATAGCCCAACATCGGGTTACTTCTCGCCTGCACGATCCAAACGCGGATCGAGTTCCCCCATCCCCCAACCAACGAGAAAAGTCGTCAGGCCACACGCGGCGCGTTCCCGGTTCCCGGGCGACCGCGGTGATGCTCGTCGCGACGTTCTCGGTTCCACGAGAGGTACGCATGAAAACCGTAAGAGCTGCTGTGTTTTGCGCCGCTGGACTCGCGTCCGTCGGACTCACTTCGGACGCGCAGGCCAAGGGCTACACGGTGGACTGTAAGCCGGAGATTTCGAGCGTAGGCGACGAGACAGACATCTGTTACCCGGTGGTCGAGTGCGGGACGCACGCCGATGAGTTCCCCATGGTCGTGCTCTTGCCCGGCGGCAACACCGACAAGTCGCTGTACAGCGACTACGCGAGGGAGCTCGCCAAGCATGGTTATGTCGTGGCCGTCGCCAACCACTTGCGTCCCGTCGGCCCCCCCGGCACCCCGCCCGGTCTCTTCTCGACGGTGAACAGCATGGTGAGCACCATGCAGCTCTTGCAGCAGCTCGATGCCAATCCCAGCAGCGAACTCTACCAGATCGTGGATGAGGAGAACCTCGCCATCCAGGGGCACTCCTACGGCGGCGGCGTCGCCCTGTATGCCGTCGAGGGCAGCTGCGGCCCCATGAACGTCTTCTGCGACAGCATGGGGCCCATGGTACCTGTGCCCTACGCCAGGCCGCCCGAGCTCAAGGTCGCCATCCTGTGGGCCAGCAGCGCCTACTCGCGCGGGTTTGGTCCGGTGCCCATCCTGCTCGATCCCGAGACCTCCGCCGTGCCGGTGGCGATCTTCAGCGGCGGCAACGATCAGGGCTCGCCCGTCGAGGATGCGCTGGATACCTACCCCCTGCTCGATGGCACCAAGGCCGTGCTCGAGTTCGAGGGCATGACGCACTACGGCATCTGCAACATGGAGGACCCGCCCGGCAACACGCCAGACGCGGGCGAGCCGGAGGTCCATCAAGAGGAGGGGCACAAGCGGATCGCCAAGTGGTCGGATCGCTTCTTCAAGGCTCACCTGGACGAGAACAAGGGCATGCTGAAGCGGATCTACAAAAAGAAGAAGGGCGACAAGGGCGTCGTCATCGTCGAGGCCGACCTCTGAGAGCCGCCGCGGTGACTGGGTGGCGCTGAATCAGTCGAGCGACACCCAGCCTGCGGCGTCGGTGAGCGGCTCGTCCGCGCGAAAGCGCCCGCCCTCGTAGCCGATCTTGCAGCTAGCGACCTCCGCATCGTGCGTGAAGAAGACGCGCGTGCCGTCATCCGCGCAGCGCTTCAGCACCTCGGTCTTCTCGTCGATGAGCAGCTCGGGGAAGCGGTCGTAGCCCATCGTGATCGGCACGTGCACCCAGGGCACGCCAGGAATCAAGTCACCCGCGAAGAACGCGCTGCCGCACTCACCGCGCACGGTCACGTGGGCCATGCCCTTCGTATGTCCGTCGGTGAAGTCGAAGCTGTAGCGTGGGCCGAGCACCTCGTGCCGAACGTCGTCGATCAACGACAGACGACCGCTCCCGTCGAGCAGCGACATCAACTCCGGGATGAATGACGCGCGGTCACGCGAGTGGGGTGCCTTGGCGCGCTCGTAGTTGGCGCGCGGCGCGAGATAGGTCGCCTTCGGAAACAAGAGCTCGAGCGGCGCGTCGTCTCGATAGGCACTGAGCAGGCCACCTGCATGATCGAAGTGCAGATGGCTCAGCACCACCACGTCGATGTCTTCGTGCGAGAGCCCGAGTTGAGAAAGCGACTCGAGCAGCACGTGTCCCTCTTGCACCACGCCGAAGCGGTCGCGCAGCTTGGGCTCGAAGAAGGCGCCGATGCCCGTCTCGAACAGGATCTTGCGCTCGCCCTCGTCCACGAGCATCGCCCGACATGCGAGGGCGATGCGCCCCCGATCATCGGGCGGACACCACTTCTGCCACAGCGCGCGCGGAGCGTTGCCGAACATGGCACCGCCGTCGAGGCGCTGATCGTTGCCACGTACGGAGTGAAATCGAAGCATGGGTGAAGTATGGGGCGCCGAAAGCAGGCGCGCCGCCC
>CAYNOM010000274.1:0-7957 GCA_964398415.1 uncultured Polyangiales bacterium
GCGCTAGGCGTACGCTCGTCTCCGTGTGCCAATCACCCCGATGACCCGCGCTTCGTCTCATCAGGGCACGGGCACCACCGGCGTCATCTATCCCTGCGCATCGAGAGCCGCACGTTGTCGAAGAGGGGGTTCGACATCCAGTCCACGCTCGGCTCCTTTCTGAGCCGAACGGCGATGCGCTGTCCGAGGTTTCCGTGACTCAACCCGGTGGCGAAGACAATGCGGTCCGACTGCGACATGTCGGAGGTGACGACGCTGCTCCCGCTCGCCGCGTCGAGCACGGTTTCTGTGCCGGTCACATCGTCGATCGCCAACAGCTCGACGACGTAGCCCGTCGCAGACTTACCGCTGTGCCGCGCGACATGGACGGTGAGCGTATAGGTTACCCTCGCTTCGAGCACGGCACTCAGCTTCGAAGCAGCGGTGGTTACGCTCGCCAGCGGATTGGGTGGCGCGGTCGTGTAGAGATCGAGTGCCTGTTGTCCATACGGCGTGCTGAATGTGCCGAGCGCCTCATCCATGATCGAGATGTAAGAGGGGTGACCTGTGCCAATCCAGCCGTTCGGCGTAACCTGGGTGCTCGTCGCAACATCGGGGCTCTCAAAGCTCTCGAAGAAGATCGTGCTCTCGAGCGGTGGGTCACCGATGCCCGCATCGTCGGCACCTGCATCAGCGACGCCCGCATCAGCGGCCCCTGCATCAGCGACGCCCGCATCAGCGCCTGCATCAGCGACGCCCGCATCCTCGGTGCTGCAGTCAACCACTCCGTCGCCATTGTGATCCGTGTCTGGCTTTCCGCAGCCGCACGCGCCTGCCGCGGTCTTGGCTGCGTCGTACGGGCAGCCGTCGTCCGCATCTGGCACTCGATCACCATCGGCATCTGCGAGCGGTGGCGCACCTGCGTCGGCGAATGCACCCGGTTCGGCAGCGTCCCTGCGGCCCGCTCGCTCGGATCCGAGAGCATCCTTCGTGCATCGACCTGTTTGGGAGTCACACACCCAGCCGCTGATGCAGGGGCACAGCTTTGCGTCTAGCTTCGTGCTCGGAACCGTACAGCTCGCAACAAGGAGAACGCACAGCGCGGAAACGTAGACCCGAAAGGACCAGCGGCAGTCGTGTGGCCCGTGAGCGATTGGAACGAGCTTCAGCCCGGCGGAGGGAAGCAAGGCCTACTCCCCCCACATGAGCGCGCTCGACGGGAGCGGCGCGAGCTCGGCGTCCCCGCGCCGGTAGCGCAGAATGAGATCTTCGCCTCCCGCCGCCTCGAAGTACTCGAGCCGCAGGGGATGCAAGCCGGCCGCCAGCTGAATGCTTACCGTGCGCGCGATGAGCCCGTGCTTGGCGTCCAAATCCACGACCATTGCGCCGTCGATGTACAGCCGTGAGCCGTCGTCGGAGGCCAGCTCGAGCTCGTAGGTCCCCGCGACGTCCACGAGCAGGTAACCCGTGAAGAGCAGCCCGAAGGCCTGACCGCCGTCGTACTCTCCAAGCCCGATGCCGCTGACGATGGTCTCCGCGTCGGGCGTGAGCGTATCGAAGTCGGGCAGGCGCTCCCAGCTGCCGGTGTAGTGTCTGCGACGCAGGCCGGGAAGCACGCCGCAGGCCTGCTCCGGCGCACGACAGGCGCACTGGTTCGCCGCGAGGTCCACTCGGTAGTTGGGGCACACGTCGTCGCAATCGGCGCTTCCGTCGCCATCGCTGTCGCCATCGCTCTGCCCGCAGCCGCACAGACCCGGCGCGCGCTTGTGCGGATCGAGCGGGCACGATTCCTCACAGTTGAGCGTGCCGTCCATGTCGTCGTCCGCGTCGGGCACGCCGCAACCGCAAACACCCGGATCGACCTTGGTTCGGTCCTGTGGGCAGGCATCGACACAATCCGGAGTCCCGTCACTGTCGCCGTCGGCATCCGCGACATCGCAGCCACACATCCCCGACTCGACCTTTGCGGGATGGTCGGGGCACTCGTCGAGACAGTCTGCGACGCCGTCGGAGTCGGCGTCGTGGTCGATGACACCGCAACCGCACGTCCCTGGCGCGGTCTTGAGCGCATCCAACGGGCAGGCATCCCGGCAGTCGCGAACCTCATCACCATCGGAGTCCAAGTCGTCGGCGCACGGCGCCGTCCCGGCGTCGCTGTCTTTGTGGGCCGCTCCGCCATCGCCGCGATCGGGGCCCGCGTCTTCGTCCCTCGCGTCGTTGCGCGTGCGTGCGTCGCCTGTCGCGTCCTCCGAAACGCTCACCACGCACCGGTCGGTCACCGGATCACACGTCCATCCTTCGACGCACGGACACGCTCTTCCTGCCAGCTCCACGTACGGCACAGAGCAGGCGACGAAGGTGCAGACGGCGAGAGCGCTTACGAGTCGGAGGATCCCCCTGAGGTCGACGCGAGACATCGTCATGGATGTCTCCGCGCGGACTTGCGCTTCACAGCGCTGTCTCGGCGCTCCTGGGCAATGGGACGAGCCTGCAAGGTGACTGCGCCCGCGAAGGCCTCGACGGCTGTGTCTCGTGGCCCCCCGTCTGCAGCAACCGGTCCACCACGGCCTCACGGGCGTCTTCCGAAATGCCATGAGGGGGAGCCACTTCGAGGAAGAGTTGGTAGCGAGCGCTGACCTCGTCCGCCAACGACTCATCGGCCAGACTATCGAACAGGACGAGCGCGCGAAGATGCCCAGGACATACATCCAGCGCAATCCTACATAGGCGGAGGGCGTGCGAATCGGGAGATCTCAGCGCGATGCGGAAGGAGAGCTCTGCGAGGGCCTGCTCGGGAACACCGTCGTCGTGTTCGGTTTCGGCCCACACGTCGAGCAAGGCCACGAGCTCTTCCACGAGACCCTGGTCGCGCACAGCCTTGAAGATGCCGAAGAGCGCGGTCTCGTCGCCAGGATGAGACTTGAGCCTTCCCGCAAATTGGGCCATCGGTTGGTTCACGGCGATCTCCATGTGAAATAGCTTGGGTCGGCAGGGAATATGAACGCCGCGCTCTGCCCAGGTGTGCCGGTCGGCGACCAGCTCGAGAGCGTGTTCGTGGAACTCGCGCATGGGGGGGAGGGGCGGCTGCTATCGGGTGAATGGGAAATGGGCCCCAGCACGATCACTTTTTCTTCCGAAACGCCGCTCTGTATCGCACCACACATCCCCTGGTTGGAAGCCACTCCTCGTGCAGCGTAGGCTCGGCGAGCCGCGGTGAGGACCAACTCCGGTCCGCGCGTGCAGGTGCCACCATGCTTCGTATTGCTCGACTTCCCCCACGCAGCGCGCTGCTGCGTCTAAGTCTCATCACCTCTGTCCTGTGTGCACTCTGGACGGGCTTCTCGCCCAGCGTCACCCACGCCTTCGATACGCAAGTGCCGATGCCCCCGAGCGCAGGCTGGCCCGCGTTCCCGCGCCCGGTCAAACGCGTCGAGATTCCCTCGACGTGCGGCACGTCGCTGCACAACCTCTTCTGTTCTCAGAGCTCATCCCTCGAGAAGTCACTCGAACAGGAGTTTTGGTTGCTGATCGGCAACCTCGACTCCCCCACGAGCCCGTCGGTTGCGGGCCTCGAGGATTGGGTGAACCGCACGGCCGTGTACGTCGGCTACATCGGCCGCTACACCGGTGTCGCCGCCCCCCAAAACTGGTACGGCGGCTTTCGCGGTGGACCCGAGAAGAACCGCGGCCGACTGACGATGTTGCTCGCCGCCGCGCACACCGCGCTCTTTCGCGTCTACGACATCGATACGCTCGCGCTCGCGGCGCTCCGCGGGGACATCATCGGCCTGATCGGCAACGCGTCTCAGATTCCCGCGCTCTACCATGTGATCGAAAGCGTGAAGTACGCGGACGAAGCTGCGCATCTGATCCCCGCTCATCAGAACTCGCTCGCATTCTTGTACGGCTTGGGCGCGTTCCTGCAGTGGGCATTGCCGGTCAAGGGCATCGACATCGCGAAGATCCTCCCCAACGTGCGCGGCGGCCTGGGTCTTCGCCATGCGCTTCCGCTCGGCTTCGAAGGCGGCAAAGCTTCGATTGAATCCGCGATGACGTCCGCAGCTCCTTGTGACAGCCCCGCCACGTGCAGCGAAAAGGCCGGCACGGAAGGCGTCGTCGCGGGCGCCTCTGCGATGGCGTTGCTCGGCATCGATGCGATGGCCACGAGCCGCTGGCCTGGCCTCGAGCACTACAGCTCACTCGTCGAGGCCGCGATCGACATGCTTTACGATCCGATTCACGGCGACTGCGGGACGTACGCGTGTGCCTTCACGTCCTCGATCGCGCCCTTCAAGAAGATCGGCGAGCTGATGATGATCTCCACCAGCTGGGGACGCCTTGGCAATCTCACGGAGATGCGAGCAGGCTTCGATCAGCTTCGCGAGCTCGCCGCGCAGCAGAGGTGGCCGTTCATCGCCCGCTTCAACGACATGGAAGCCAGAATCGAAGGTACGGGCCCCTACGCCGGAAATAGCCTCCTCGACCAGTGGAAGATCAACCCTGAGAAAAAGCGCCTCGGCTACATCCAGCTCCCCCTCCCGCCGTTCACAGGCGTGACCGCATGCTCAGACTGCCACTTCGGCGCAGAGATGCCGAACCCGCGTGTGTACGAGTGACCTGCGGGCACGGGCGATCATTTTTCGTGCGACTCGCTTCTCGGCGTTCTCTCGGCGCCGGCGCGCATTGGGGTATAAGGACGCCATGCGGCGTGGTGACGAGCACAATCGGACAGATCGCGACAGGCGCAACCCCCTGCGAGACGCGGCGCTTTTCTTGTTTTGCCTCGCGCTCACGGGCTGTGCTCACCCTCACTTCGACGGAACGCTGCTCACGAAGCGAGAAGCCAGCTACCGGGTGGGCGCGCTGCCGGAGGCCTGGCATCGCGTTTCGGTAGAGGACGCCGACCTGGCGTTTCACAGCGCCGGACAGGGCACGATCAGCGTGAACGCCACCTGCAGTGACTACGACGACGTCCCTGCCATCGCGCTCGTCAACCACCTGTTCTTCGGCACGACGAAGCGCCACTACCTGGTCGACGAGGACGTCACGATCGACGGTCGCGGGGCGCGGCACGTCATCGTCGACTGCGAGCTCGACGGGGTGCCTTTTCGCGCCGAGGTTTACCTGATGTCCCGGAACGGATGCGTGTTCGATCTCGACTACGTCAGTGATCGCAACGCCCAGGGCCACCGCGCCTTTGCCGATTTCGTGACAGGCTTCTCCATCGAGCGCGCGGGCCATGACTGAGCCGCGATCCGAAGCTTTCGTGTTCCACGAAGACAGCCTGATGGGGCGTGGTCTGGCCATGCTCGGAGGCATCGCCCAGCTGTCCGCAGCGACCTTCATGGCCGCGCTGCGGCGCCCCTGGGGTGTGTCGGATCTCTCGACGCAGATCGTCCAGATCGGGTTGCGCTCGATGTCCATCGTGGTCCTCACGGCGATGTTCTCGTCGATGGTGATGACGATCCAGTTCGCCCTACAGCTCGCTCGATTCGGGGCCAAAGGCTGGGTGGGCACGGTGATCGGGGTGTCCCTCGCGCGCGAGCTCGGGCCCGTGTTGACCGCGCTGATGGTGGGGGGCCGCGTGGGAGCGGGCATCGCTGCCGAGCTGGGCTCGATGACGGTCACCGAGCAAGTCGACGCGATCCGCGCCCTGGGAGCCGATCCGATCAAGAAGCTGGTCGTGCCGCGGGTGCTCGCCGCCATCCTGGTGCTGCCGTTGATGACGGCGATGGCGGTGTCGATCGGGGTGCTCGGGGGCGCATTCATCGCGTCGGTCGAGTCGGGAGTCAACGCGACGCACTTCTACAACACCGCGATCCACGCGGTCACCATCGAAGACTTTCTCTCGGGTCTCATCAAGACCGTCTTCTTCGGTTTCAACATCGCGATCGTGGCCTGTTACTTGGGGCTCGAGACACGTGGCGGCACAGAAGGAGTGGGGCGCGCGACGACCCAGACGGTGGTGGTGACATCCGTCGTGACGTTGATCAGCGACTTCTTTTTGACGAAGCTCATCCTCGCGGCTGGGTGGGGGTAAGATGTCTGTGGTTTCCTTCGAACACGTCGACAAGGCCTTTGGCCCCAAGGTGATCTATCGCGACCTGAACCTGAGCGTCGAACGAGGTGAGATTCTCACCATCCTGGGAGGCAGCGGCACCGGAAAGAGCGTGATGCTGAAGATGATGTTGGGCCTGATGCAACCCGATACCGGGCGCGTCGTGGTCTTGGATCAGGACGTCGGCGCGCTCCGACAGGGCGACTTGCTCGGGATCCGCCGTAAGGTGGGCATGCTCTTTCAGAGCGGCGCCCTGTTCGACTCCATGACCGTCTACGACAACGTCGCCTACGCCCTGGTCGAGCGCGGCGAGGTGGACCACGACGCCATCGCCGCTCGAGTCGCCGAGGTGCTCGACATGGTGGGACTACCAGGCACCGAGCGCCTGATGCCAGCAGAGCTCAGCGGCGGCATGAAAAAGCGCATCGGCCTGGCTCGGGCGGTGGCCGACACGCCGGAGATCCTGCTCTACGATGAGCCCACCACCGGGCTCGACCCGATCAACGTACGGCGCATCAACGAGCTCATCCTCACGCTGCGCCGCGAGCTGAACGTGACGTCGATTGTGGTGACCCACGACCTGTCGAGCGCCTTCATGGTCAGCGATCGCCTGGCGATGCTCGCCGATCAACACATCGTCGAAGTCGAAGAGCGAAAAGCCTTCCTAGGCAGCAAGGTGCCTTCTGTGCAGGAATTTCTGTCTGCGATGTCGTTTACCAGCACATCGGACGAGGTGATGGGATGAAACGCGGCTCCAAAGCGGAGCAGATCCGAGCCGGCCTCTTTGTCGTGGTCGGCCTGTTGGTGTTCATCGGCGCGATCTTCCTGCTCGGCAAGAAGAACGCGCTATTCGCCGCCACCGAGACCCTGTTCGTGGACATCGCCGACGTCAATGGGCTCGTGGTGGGCGCGCCGGTGCGGCTTGCCGGGCTCGAGATCGGTACGGTGGCCGCCGTCTCCTTCCCGAAGGACCTCGAAAACAAGCTGGCACGCGTGCGCCTTCAAGTGCGCTCGAGCTACCTGGAACGCATTCGCAAGGACTCTCGGGCCTTTGTCGACTCGAACGGCCTGTTGGGCGACAAGATCATCAACATCAGCATGGGCGATGCATCGTTGCCACAGCTCAAAGACGGCGACACGATCGAGAGCGGGCGGACGCTCACCTTCGAGGCGCTCTCGAACACCTTGCACGAAGCCATCAACTCGGTGAACGACGTCGCCCGCGACGCCCAGCTTCTGTTCGGAGACATGCGCGAAAACCGCGTCCAAGAAGACGTCAAGCGCATCACCACGTCCATCGCGAACATCCTCACGGAAGTCGAAAGCGGCAAGGGCACCGCGCATCGTCTGATCTACGACCCGCACTATGCAAAGGAGCTCGAGGGCACGCTGAGCCATGCTCGTGGAATCGCCAAGGCGATGGAAAGCGCCATGCAGCGCGTCGACGCGGTGCTCGCTGAGGTGGAGCGCGGCGACGGAGGCCTGCACCAGCTCGTCTACGGAACCACCACCACCGACGCGTTGCGCGAGCTCAGCGAGGCCGGACGCGAGATCGCAGCCGTCGTGCGCGAGGTGCGCGAAGGAGATGGCCTTCTGCACACGCTGGTGTACGACGAGGACAAGGCAAACTTCATCCGTGAGCTCGACGAGCTGTCGGCCACCCTCAACCGCATGGTGAAGGAAATCGATCAGGGCCGAGGCACCATCGGCGGTCTGATCAAAGACCCCACGGTCTACGAAGACTTCAAGACCGTGCTCGGCAACGTGCGACGCAACGTGGTGTTCAAGGCCCTGGTGCGCTTCACGATCGAACGCGACAACGTGCGTCGAGCCGACAAGGCCCCAGAGGTCGAGATGCCTGCACCCTCGAGCGTAAGGTGACGGTTCATCGCGTGGCTTGCTCGCGCTGAGCCAGCACGT
>CAYNOM010000275.1:0-7944 GCA_964398415.1 uncultured Polyangiales bacterium
GTTCTCCTGAGCCTCGTGCCGCAGCCGGCACCCTGCGCTGGCGATCTCTTCAGGCACAACGCAGCGCACGTCGCGCGCACCCTGCGTCGGCTGGGAGTCACGTCCGCGAGCCTCGACGATGCCGTGCAGGACGTCTTCATTGTGGTCATGCGCCACCTGTCCAAGTTTCGTCCGGGCAGCTCCGAGCGAGCGTGGCTGTCGGCGATCGCCCTGCGCGTCGCGAGCGATTACCGGCGGGCGCACAGGCGAAAGCGCCTCACACCACTCGACGAATGCCTGCCCCAGGGTCCGGGCCAAAGCCCCTTTGATCACGTGGTGCGCAGCCAGTCGCTCGCCGCGGTGATGCAGGCCCTCGACAGCTTGCCCGAAGTACAGCGCGAGGTGTTCTTGCTGGCTGATCTCGAGGAGATGACCGCTCCCGAGATCGCTGCCCTCACCGGAGCCAAGGTGCCGACCGTGTACACGCGCCTGCTCGCGGCCCGACGCCGCTTCGGCGAGGCCCTGTCGAAGACGCCGGGGTAGCCGGGCTAGAAACCGAAGCCAAAGGTGGGCGCGATGAGTAGCCCAGCGTCGCGACCGAACATGCCCCATACGTCGAGCCCCGCGCGCAGGCTCGCTCCCTCGCCGAGCGAGAACGCGTAGCCCACAGCCCCACTCAACCACGGCCCGAGGGTAAGGCCGCCCTTCTTGGCCCCGGCGAGCATGCCCGCGCGGGCGAGGAGCGTGAGCCCAGACTGGTCGGGCTCTGGGAGAAAGGCGAACACCGCGCCCACAGGCGTCAGCACGCGTGAGCTTTGGCCATCTCCGGCAGACAGCGCGCCCACGCCAAACACACCGCCTCCCTTGAAGCGGCTTCGGCCGTACCATACGTCGGCCGTGACCGCTCCGCCAAAGCGCCCGCTGGGGTCGAACAGCCCCTGGGCCTCGAGCGCGCCACCGGGCGAAGCCGAGGCCGACGCTGCGTCGAGCATGCAGACTGCGAACGCGACCGAGGCGAGGAGGCAGAGCGCGAGACGGCCCATCGAACGCGCCTCAGACCTGCGGGATCTTCTTCGCGTCGGCGAGGAACGTGCTCAGCCCCACGTCCGTGAGCGGGTGCTTGAGCAACTGCATCAGCACCTTGTGCGGGATCGTCGCGACGTGAGAGCCCGCGAGAGCGGCCTCCACCACGTGCACCGGATGACGGATGCTGGCTGCGAGCACCTCGGTCTCGAAGCCGTAGTTGTCGTAGATCGTGACGAGCTGGCGAATCAGCTCCATGCCATCTCCGCCGGCATCGTCGATGCGGCCGATGAAGGGGCTGATGTACGTCGCTCCCGCCTTGGCAGCGAGCAGTGCCTGGGGCGCGCTGAAGCACAAGGTGACGTTGGTCTTGATGCCCTCCTGGGAAAAGATGCGCACCGCCTTGATGCCTTCGGCGATGAGCGGAACCTTGACCACCACGTTCTTGTGGAGCTTGGCGAGCGCGCGGCCCTCCTTCACGATGCCTTCGCAGTCGGTCGCGAGCACCTCGGCGCTGATCGGGCCGTCGACGATCTCGCAGATCTCCGAGATGAGCGCGGCGAGGGGGCGAGCCGCCTTGGCCACGAGCGTGGGATTGGTCGTGACGCCGTCCACGATGCCCATGGATGCGGCCTCGCGAATCTCGTTCAGGTCCCCTGTGTCGATGAAGATCTTCATGTTCCGGCCTCGCTGTGGCGCGTTTGTATGGGCCGCACCTCTCGGGGTCAAGCGCGCCGCCAAGATCACCCTGGTTCAGGTATCGCACGTGGGAACGTGGGTTTCCCGCGGGATCTGACATGCTTGAAGAACCGTTGTCGGCGACGCGTCGGAGGCTGCGTGGAGCATTATCGTTGGGTCGCACTTTGTGTGGGGATACTCACCGCCGTGCTCATGGGTGACACGGCCCGCGCCGACACGTCGAAAGACGCGCTGCACCAGCGCCTCGACTCGCTCAGTGACGATGAGCGCAAGTTGCTCGCGCCGCTGATGGAACGGGGCCCGGTGGCCCTCATCGAATTCTCGGAAGCCGACACCCTGCCCGCAGTGGTGGTGGCCGGCTACGTCGAAGCCGACGCCGCCCGCGTCGCAGATGTCATCCAGCACCCCGAACGCTACCCGTCGTTCATGCACACGCTCGACAGTGTAGAGGTGCGCTCGAGGGTCGGGACGCAGACCTCGTACAAGTGGACCTGGCGCACAGGCATGCTGTTTCTCGAGGGCGAAAACCGCATGACCGCCCTCGCGCCCCCACCCGATCGTCCCGAGCAGGGCTACCGCATCGCGGTGCACAGCGAGCGCGGACACCTGGGCGAAGGCCGGCTGATGTGGCGCGTGTTCCCCGCGGGGCCGAAGCGCAGCATGCTCGTGTTGTCGATGCGCGTCGACATGCGCGACGCAAACTTCGTCATGCGCCAGCTCGACACGGCTTCGCGCAGCATCAATCGCTCGGTCAATCTCTCGCTCTGCTACGTGATGATGCTGGGCACCAAGCGCGAGGCCGAGCGTCTCGCGGGGACGCCCGAAAAGCTCGCTGAGAGCGTGCCCTTCGCTGCCCCTGCCATCGACGTGAAGCGCTTCACGAAGCTCCTCAAGCGCGCCGACATCGTGCTGCTCGAGCTCACCCAGCGCGGGCTTGGAAAAGTCAGCATCGTCGGACGCACGGGCCTCACGCGCGCGATGCTCGACCCGGTGATGAAAAACCCGGAGCTGTTCGGGAAATCGCTCGTGCCCGGCAGCTACGCGCGCGTCACGAAGCAAGAGGGCCCGGTCAAGACCTTCGAGTGGGGCATCAGCCTGCCTCTGATCGGCACCTCGGGCGTGATGACGTTGGCCGAGAAGTCCGACTCGGAGGTGTGGGTCGACGCCATCGACGGCTCCCTCAAGGGCGGCAAGTGGCGCTTTCAGACGCCCGAGCTCGCGGGCGGTGAAGCCGTCTTGCTCGGCTACTCGCTGTTCGACATCACGCAGACGTCGTGGCTGATCCAGAAGATAGCCGAGCTCGATCCCGTGATGGGCCACGGCCTTGCGGCGGCGAGCCAGGTGATGGTGCTGCGCGCCCTGCGCTCGCGAGCCCGCGCCGAGGCCAAGACGAGGGCCAAGGACGAGAAGGCCAGGGATGAGAAGGCCAAGGCCAGCGAAAGCATCCCAGGGCGATAGGGGGCGACGGGGCTGCTGCGGGAGGCTGCGATGAGTGAGCACGAAGCGGCCATCGCACGCACGGCGCAGCGGCTATTCAGCGCGGGCGACGTCGACGACGGGCGGGCCGAGCTCTGGGATGCCCTGCGCGAGAGTGGTTTCGCGCACCCCTTCCACGCCGGGGCGAAGCGCTTCTCCGAGGGGGCACTGATCCTCGCGCACGCAAGTCGCTACGCGCCCGGCGTACCTCTCGCCGAGAACATCGTGGGCAGCTACGTGCTCGGCGCCTACGGCGTGCCCCTCGACATGCGACGCGTCACCTGGGCCGATCCTTTGTGCTCGACGCTGCGCCTTCAGGGCAATTCCGTCCACGGGCTCGCACGCTTCGTACCGCACGCAGCCGTCAGCTCCCACGTGCTCGCAGACGTCTCGAGCGTCGATGGCATAGCGCTCGTGTGCATCGAGATGCGCGCCGTCGAGGGACGCTCCGGCGCAAACGCCGCGGGTGAGCCACGGGACGAGCTGACCTTTCGCGGAGCTCCTGCGCGCGTGCTGCGCGGTGGGCTCGACGGGCCGAGCGAGCTGTTGTGGCTGGGTGCCCTCGCGCGTGCCCTGCAGATGACGAGCCTGTGTGAGCGCGTCGTCGAGCTATGTGTCGAGCACGCCGAGCTCGCACGCGACGTGGCGATGGCCCAAACCGCCGTGTCTGAGGCCTGTCGCGCCGTCGATGAAGAGGGGCCGGCGAGCCACACCACCGCGCGACGCGTGGCCATGGCCAAGATCGAGGCGACGCGGTCAGCAAACCTCGCGATCGCCGTGAGTCACGCGGCCCACGGCGCCGCCGGGGACGCGCCCGAGCACGCCATACACCGCTTCACACGACGTCTGATGAGCTATCGTGCCGAGCTCGGCGACGAGCGCTTTCACGCGCGCTTTCTCGCCACGCAGCCGAACACGCAGAGGAACCCCACATGGACCTGAAAGAGAAGCTCACCCACGATCTCAAGGACGCCATGCGCGCCAAGGATCAGCTGCGGCTCGACACGATCCGCTCGATCCGCGCCGCGGTCACCCAGCGCGAGGTCGACGGACAAAAGGAGCTGAGCGAAGGCGAGATCCACGATCTGGTGCGCACCCTGCGCAAGCAGCGCAACGAAGCCATCGAGCAATATCGCGCAGGTGGCCGCGAAGACCTGGCTGAGAAGGAGGAGCGCGAACGCACGATCCTCGAGACGTACCTGCCGGCTGCGCCTGACGCGGCTGCCATGGAAGCCGCGGTTCGGGCCGTCATCGCCGAGACTGGGGCGAGCTCTCCGCGCGACATGGGCAAGGTGATGCAAGCCGTCAAGGAGCGCCTTTCCGGTGCCGACGGCAAGGTGCTGAGCGCCCTCGTCAAGCAGCTCCTCTCGGGAAGCTGAGTCCCTTCGCGATTCGACCGCAACGGATTTTGCTGGCCCGAAGAGAGCGTCCGCAGGCTGAGCTGCGGCAATTTTCGTCCAAAATGAGGCCCCCCCCTGGCATATGAAGGCTTCGTGACTTAATAAAAGTGTCACTCCAGGATGATTTTGCTTGCGCAAGGGGGGACCCCCTCCTTCATCCTGTCGCGTCATCGGGGCCCGGCGAGCCCATGTCTCCGACCCGAAGGGGATTCACCACCAAGCTTCGACACCCGTAGCACCCGGACAAGCCCGGGTACGGTCGCCTCGCGACGCGGGTGAGTCGCTTCTTGGGAATCTCACGAGAGGATGGCTCGTTGTACGAGCCCGACACTGCCAAGTTTGCCTGCGCCTAAGCGCAGAGGAGCCCTGTCAATGCAAATGCACGCGAGGAAAACCACGGTCCGCGCCAAGCAAGCCTCCCGTGCTCGCTCGAACGACACCGCCACGTCCAAGAGCCAAGCCGAGAAGAAGCCCCTCGCGGCCAAGGCCACGAAGAAGGTGGCCGTGAAGGCTGACGACGCGACGAAGCCGGCCACCGAGAGCGAGATCAAGGCGAAGGGCGGCAAGGCCGCCGTGGTCGCCCCCGCATCGGACGCCGAGCGCCCGGCCGCCGAGGCTGCGCCCGAAGAGGCCCAGGAAGCGCGCGAGGAGCCGAGCCAGGAAGATCTGGAAGAGGTCGAGCGCGAGACCGCCAAGGCGATAGGCGACGTGGAGCGCACCGATCGCTCGATGCTCGGCCGCTACTTCCGCGAGATGGCGAACCACCGTGTGCTCGCGCCCGACGAGGAGCTCGAGGCAGCAAGGCAGATCCACGAGCTCGAGGTGGGCTACTGGAAGGCGCTCTTGTCTCACCCACCGGCCCTCGAGGCAGTGGCGCGCGTGCTCGAGCATCACATCACGGAGCTTCCGCCCGATGTGGCAACGCTGCGCAAGCTGGTCAAGGGCGCGAAGAAGAACCTCACGAAGAAAGAGCAGCAGCGCTGGGATGAGGCCGTCCAAACGCTCTCGCTCAAGCTGCGCGAGCTCGATGCGGACCGCATCTTCGTGGCCGAGTCGCAGAAGGCCGTCGAGCGCCTGGCGGGTACGCACACCGCCGAGCGCGACATGGTGGTGGGCGAATTCCAGGTCACGGCTGCCTTCAAGCGCTACCTGGCCGACATCCGCGCGGCGCAGCGAGCGCAGCAGGATGCGAAGAACCGCTTCGTGACCGCCAACCTGCGTCTCGTGGTGTCGATCGCGCGTCGCTACAACCACGGCCGCATGCCGCTCATCGATCTGATCCAGGAGGGCAACTTCGGCCTGCTCAAGGGCGTCGAGCGCTTCGACCACACGCGCGGCTACCGCTTCAGCACCTACGCGTCGTGGTGGATTCGTCACGCGATCAACCGCGCGCTCGCCGACAAGGCGCGCGTCGTGCGCGTGCCCGTGCACATGCTCGACACCTATCAGCGGGTGGCACGCGTCGCGCGGGCCATCGAGGCCCAGACCGGTCGCGAGGCCACGCCCGAGGAGATCGAGAAGGAAACGGGCGTCAGCGCCGACAAGCTCAAGCAGCTTCAGCAGAGCACGCCGGTGGCCCCCTTCTCGCTCGACCGCAACGTGGGTGACGAGGACGGACGTCGTTTCATCGACTTCATCCCGGCCGAGGACACCCCTTCGCCGCATGAAGACCTCGAGACCAAGACATGGAGCGAGCAGCTTCAGCAGCTCATGAAGACGCTGACGCCGATGGAGGCGCGCATCGTGCGCTGGCGCTTCGGCCTCGACAACGAGGACGAGCTCACGCTCAAGGAAATCGGCGACAAGTACAACCTGTCGCGCGAGCGCATTCGCCAGCTCCAGGAGCAGGCCCTGGGCAAGATGCGCCGACACGTTCAGGTGTGAGCCACGGGACGCGCGAGAGCGCGATCCCAGGCGACGCCCTCGTCCGAACGCTGCGACGCATCTTCGGGCTCGAGGCTTTCAAGCCGCTTCAGGCGGAGGCCGCGTCCGCCTGTCTCGAGGGGCGCGATGGGCTCGTCGTGTTGCCCACGGGGTACGGCAAGTCGCTGTGCTTTCAGGCGCCGGCTGTGTGCCTCGCGGAGGCTGAGCTCGGTACGACGCTCGTCGTGAGCCCGTTGATCGCGCTCATGGACGACCAGGTAGAGCGGCTACGCGCCCTGGGGGTGAAAGCCGCTGCCCTGCACTCGGGTGTGCCCTTTCGCGACCAGAAGCGCGTGCTCGAAGGCCTCTCGACGCACAGCCTCGTGTACCTGAGCCCCGAGCGCGCGCTCAGCGAGCGAATGCGCAACATGCTCGCGCGACACCGCATCGCTCGGCTCGTCATCGACGAGGCCCATTGCATCAGCGAATGGGGCCACGACTTTCGTCCCGAGTACGCGGCCCTGGGCAGCCTGCGTGAGCTGCTGCGCGTGCCCTGCATGGCACTCACCGCCACGGCCACGCCCAAGGTGCGCGATGAGATCGAGCGCTCGCTTCAGCTCCGCGACCCGACACGCGTCGTCGGAGCCTTTGCGCGTCCAAACCTCAGCTTCGCCGTTCATCTCGAGACGAAGAAGACCCGCACGCAGTGGGCCTGCGAGCAGCTCACCCGCGCGGGCTTTGCACAGAAAAAGCCCCTCGGGCGGGCGATCGTGTACACGACCACCCGCGGACGCGCGCAAACCGTGCAGCGCGCCCTGCGCAAGGCCGGCATTCGGGCAGGCTACTACCACGCGGGACGCAAGGACACGGCGCGCGCGCGAGCCCAGGCGTCGTTCTCGGCGGGCACGACGCCGGTGCTCGTGGCGACGAGCGCGTTCGGCATGGGCATCGACCGCGCAGACGTGCGCCTCGTGCTGCACGTGGAGGCCCCCGCCACGCTCGAGGCCTACTACCAGCAGGCGGGACGTGCGGGGCGAGACGGCCAGCCCGCGCGCTGCTTGCTCGCCTACGCACGCGGCGATGCCGTCACCCACGCCCGACTGCGTGGCGACACCCCCACGCCCGGCGGCCTGGCTGGCTTCGAGGCCCTCGAGCGGTACGCCCATTCAATCTCGTGCCGACAACAGACGCTGGCTCGCCACTTCGGCCAAGCCGATGCACCCGTGTGCGGGACGTGCGACGTGTGTGCGACGCCCGAAGCCGTGGAGGACGACCTCACGCGCTCGAGAGCCGCGCACCGAGAGCGCGCCGAAAAGCAGCGTGACAAGGCGCGCGCCGCACGCGAGGTGAGCCTGAGCGATTCGGATCTCGACGCCATCGTGCGCTGCGTCGACGCGCTGAAAAAGCCCATCGGGCGCCGCCTCGTGGTGAAAGCCCTACGCGGCAGCGGCGCCAAGGACGTGAAGCAGAAGGGGCTGTGCACAAACCCTGCCTTCGGCGCCCT
>CAYNOM010000276.1:0-7939 GCA_964398415.1 uncultured Polyangiales bacterium
TGCTCGGCGCCGCAGTCGACGCCTGGAGCCGCATCGGCACCGACAGCGAGTATTGGCTCGACGCGTTGTTCGAGGGCTCGTTCGCGTTCTTCCTCGCTGACGAATTCTCGCGCGCCATGGGCAACGTCCACACGATCTTCTCGCCGTACTTCGAGGACTCGTACTATCCGGAGGCGATCGTCCTCAAGTCCGTCATCTTCTTCTACAACTGTCAGATGGAGAATGCCGGCGCGATGGTGCTGAAGTTCCACGAGCGCTACGATCCCGTCCAGGACAAGCTCCAGAAGCAGCTCGACAGCGTCAAAGACAACGAGGAGTTCTACAAATTCCTCACCAAGGTGCGCGAGGGCGAGGCGAACCTGGACCCGGCCATCCGTGGCATCGTGGCCACGGCCTTGTCCGACCGCACGATTCTGCGGCACCTCGAGTACGTGAAGCAGCTCGAAGCTGAAGAAGGTCGCCTCAAGGACGCGCCCCCTGCGTTCAAGAATGCCTCGGTGGGCGCGCGGATCCTGCAGGACATCGCCCTCGCCAAGTCCTTCGCGGTTCAGCAGGCCGGTGATCTGGCGCGCGGTCGTTACGAGCGTCTGATCGTCGAGCTGCAGGACTTCATGAATCAGATCGACGCCGTAGATCTCGAGGTGGCTACCTTCGAGCGCGGTCAGCTGAGCCAGGAAATGCAGTCCCAGCAGGTCACCGCAGACAGGGCCAGCGGTGGTGCGGTTCAGGTCGATGAAGAGCACCAGGTGTGGCCCTTCGACGGGGAGTACTGGCGCGACGAGCTGGGCTTCTATCGGCAGCAAGTCACTTCGCAGTGCGGACGCTGAGTTAGGCGGAAGGAAAGCATAATGCGTCACGTGAGGATCGTTGCTCTCGCCGCTGCTGCGGCGATCGCGGGTGCTGCTCCAGTTTGGGTCGGAGCGCAGGATGGCAAGGAGAAGGCGGCAACGGCGAAGGCTTCCACGGCTTCGTCCTCCGCGGGGGGAATGTGCATTCCCGGGGAGGCTGTGACTGCGGTCGAAGCCTGTCCTGCCAATGCGCCGAAGTTCGGCAAGGGAGGTAGCCTGCTCGGCAAGGCGCAGGCGCCCAAGTCGAACTTGGTCACCTCCCAGCGCAAGAAAGACGAGGCGAAGGAGCAAAAGCTCGGGCCGTCGATCGAGATCGATGCCGCCAGCTTGCGCGATCGTGCGGATCTCCAAGTGCGCGCCCAGAAGCTCCTCGACCGCGAGGTCACGGTGCTCAAGCGCCTGATCAAGAATACGCCGACCGATTCTCCGAAGCGCCCCGACATCCTATTGCGTCTCGCAGAGACGATGTTCGAGCTGCAGCAGCAGGCGTCGGCCAAGGTTCGCTCCTACGACGAGCCCATCTTCCAGGCTCGCCAGAAGAAGGACAAGGCGAAGCTCAAGCAGCTCACGGACGCGCAAAAGAAGGCCCAGGCAAGCCTCGACGAGTACCGCAAGGAATCCATCACCGCCTACGCCCGTCTCGTCCAGGACCATCCGAACTTCAAGCGCATGGACGAGGTGCTCTTTGCCCTCGGCTTCGCGCTCGACGAGATGCGCCAGCGCGACAAGGCCCGCGATGTCTACTACCGGCTGATCAAGAACTACCCCGAGAGCAAGTTCGTCCCGAACGCCTATCTCTCCTTCGCGGAGTTCTATTTCGCCGAGGGTGACATGCCCGCGGCGAGCAAGTTCTACGGTAAGGTCACGGAGTTTCCGCCGGAGCGCAACAAGGTCTACGGCTACGCGCTCTACAAGCGCGCGTGGTGCATGTACAACCTCGAAGACTTCAAGGGCTCGCTGCAGAAGTTCGTCGAGGTCATCGAGTTCGGTAAGGCGAATCCCGACGCACGCGACGTGGCCAACCTCGTGAAGCAGTCGCGCCGCGAGCTCGTGCTGCCCTACTCCCGTGCAGGCACGCCCAAGAAGGCGCTCGAGTTTTTCCGACGCTTCGCGGAGAACGAGGGGCAGGCCTTCGACATGCTCGAGAGCCTCGCCGAGCTCTACTACGACACCGGTGATTGGCCGAACACCTCTTTCGTCTACCACACGCTCATGAGCGAGCAGCCGGACAGTGACAAGGTCTGCTACTGGCAGAGCCGCGTCACCAACGCCGAGCTCGCCTCCGGCGACAAGAAGAGCGGCGTCACCGAGCTGCAGCGCCTCGTCGACATCTGGGAGGCCACCTCGAACAGCGCCAAGAGCGAGCAGGTCAAGAAGGATTGCAAGCAGGCGGCCGCGTCCACGCTCGTCGACCTCGCGACCTCTTGGCATCGCGAGGCGATCGGCACCGACAGTCAGCCCGGTACGAACGATCGCAAGACGATGGAGCTGTCCGCGTCGCTCTACCGCCTACTGCTCGACAAGTTCCCCGACATGGAGAAGATGGAGTTCCCAGCCATCGATCGCCGCGACTGGCCGACCGAGTACCGCATCGGTTATTTCTACGCGGAGCTGCTGTGGAAGATGGAGAAGTGGGCCGAGTGTGCGCCCGCGTTCGACAAGGTCGTCGATCTCAACCCGAAGGGTGAATTCACGGCCGACGCCGCGCTCGCTGCCGTGCTCTGTTACAACAACTTGTACCAGCAGCAGTTTGCGGCCAGCGAGAAGACCACGAGCCGCAAGCCGCCCACCAAGGGGAAGGGCAAGAAGCAGGAAGAAGAAAAGCCTGACTTCAAGGCGCGCGACCTCACCTCGCTCGAGCAGGGCATGTTGAAGGCCTTCCAGCGCTACGTGTGCTTCGTTCCAGACAGCGAAGACCTGGCGACGATGAAGTACCGTCGCGCCCGCATCTATTACGAATCGAATCGATTCGAAGAGGCGGCGGTTGCGTTCAAGGACATCGCCTACAACCACCGTGACAGCGATCTGGCGGAGTACGCTGCCAATCTCTACCTCGACTCCTTGAACATCATGGCGTCGATGCGAGAGGGTGACGTGCGCCCCGGGTGCTACGACAACATGTCGGGCGCAGTACCCGAGCTCTACGGCTTCTACTGCGCAACGCCTCAGGCGCGCTCGGAGCACGAGGGGCTGTGCAAGCCGCTCGAGCAACTGCGCTGCGACATCCAGCGTAAGAAGGCCGAGGCGCATCAGACGAACAAGGAGTTCCGCGACGCCGCGTACACCTACGTCAACATCTTCCGCAACTATCCGGAGTGCGGACAGCTCGACGAGGTTCTGTACAACGCCGCCATCAACTTCGAGGCCTCGAAGCTCATCGGTCGCGCGATCAAGGTGCGCACGGTGTTGATCGAGAAGTTCCCCGATAGTCCCCTCGCCAAGAAGGCGATCTACCTGACGGGCGCGAACTTCCAGGCTCTCGCGCTCTACGGCAAGGCGGCGGAGTACTACGAGACCTTCGCCACGCGCTTCCCAAGCGAAGACGGCAAGAGTTGCACGGACGCCGACAAGGCAGCTGGTGCGTGCCCCAAGGCCCAGGACGCTTTGCAGGACGCGGTGTTCTTCCGCCTAGGCCTCGGCGACGACGACAAGGCGATCGCGGATGCCAAGCTGTACGAGAGGAACTACGCGCGGAAGTACAGGCGCGAGACGTCGCAGGTCGTCTACTCGCTGGCCTCGATCTACGAGCGCCAGAACGACTGGGACAAGGTAGCCCAGCACTACCAGAGCTACCTCAAGACCTACGGCCGCGAGGCGCTGCCGAACGAGGAGATCCGCGCGAACGTGCAGATTGGCGTCGCGTACTGGAAGCTGAACCGTAAGCCTGATGCCGAGAAGTTCTTCAAGGCTGCGACCAAGATCTGGACGAGCGGTGGAGCCTCGGGGATCGAGAAGGCGGCGGCCGGAGATGCCGAGAAGGCCCAGAAGTGGTTGGCCGAGGGCAGCCAGGCTACGGCGCAGGCACTGTGGTACCTGGCCGAGTACCAGTTCGCCGCGTTCGAGAAGATCAAGTTCCCCGAGCTCAAGGGCAAGGCCGATCTTGCGGCGGTCAACAGTTGGGCCCAGGGGTCCTTCGTCAAGTGGATCGAGGCCAAGGGCAAGTCGCTGCAGGCGGCGGAGGAAGCCTACGGTAAGGTCCGCGAGCTGAAGGCTCCCATGTGGGACATCGCTGCTGCCGCGCGTATCGGCGTCATGTACCGCACGTTCGTCGACGAGTTCCGCGACGCGCCGGTGCCCGATGAGATCAAGAAGGACCCCGAGCTCATGGACATCTACCTGGGCAGCCTCGACGAGAAGTCGCAACCCTGGGTGGTCAAGGCCACGGGAGCCTTCGAGTTCTGTATGACCCTGGCGACGCAGGTGCGGTGGTTCAACGAGTTCTCGCAGCAGTGCGAGCAGGAGCTGAACCGCCTCGACCCACGCAAATACCCGCTCGCGGCAGAGCTTCGCGGCGCGCCGAGCTACATCCAGCAGAAGGTCGCAGACCCCGTAGCCGCCCAAATCGGCCGCGCGGATGAAGAGGAGTGAGGGAGGCGACCATGACGCACGAACTTCGAACCATGGGACGCATCGCCATGAAGGCAATCAGCATGACCTCTCCCTCGACGCGGATCCTCGCCCTGACGCTCGGTCTTGCGACAGCGGCCTGCGGCGGCTCGGCGAGCACCGGCACCACGACACCGGCCAACGCCGCCAAGGACGCGCAGGGCAACGTTGTGCGATCCAGCTCTGGGCAGGCCGTGTCCAAGAAGGCCGAGTCCATCTGGAAGGAAGCTTTGGCGACCTTCGAAGCTGCGGAGAAAGGGGGCTGGACGAGCGACAAGTGCGAGTCCAGCTCTTCCGACTTCCGCAAGGCGAACTCCGAACAGGGAGGGCGCTTCGCCGAGGCCATCTACATGTCGGGCCTCTCGCTCGATCGCTGCGGCAAGAGCGGCGATGCGCTCAAGCTCTACAACGAGGCCCTCGAGGTCGATCCCAAGCTGTGTGGCGCGCGGGTTGGCGTGGGCATCAACCACTTCCAAGAGGGGCGCGAGAGCCAGGCGTTCTCGACGTTCGAGCGCGCGGTCAAAGACGACGCTCGGTGCACGGAGGGCTACGTCAACTTGGCCATGATGCAGATGGGCCGCGACGGCGCCAAGAGCGAAGAGGCACTCAACAACCTGCGCCGTGCACTCGCCATCGACGCCCAGTATCTGCCAGCGTTCAACCAGATGGCGCTGCTGTTCTTGGGCCGCGCACAGGACAACGCCAAGATGCTCGACCTGGCTGCGGTGGTTTGCCGCCAGGCGCAGCTGATCAATCCC
The DNA here is from genome assembly GCA_964398415.1 of uncultured Polyangiales bacterium. GTDB lineage: Bacteria > Myxococcota_A > Polyangia > Polyangiales > DASUME01 > DASUME01. Next base: position 5,213 of record CAYNOM010000276.1, read on the forward strand.
AACTACGCGGCGCTGTACAACACGTGGGGTTTGATCAACGTCCGGCGCGAGAACGTCTTCGACGCCCTGCGCATGTTCGAGAAGGCCTTCCAGCTCGATGACAAGAACTTCGAGGCCTACATGAACTTCGGGCAGATCACGCTCAGCTTCCGCGGTTACGAGGATGCCAAGCAGGCTTTCTCGAAGGCCGTGGCGCTCAAGCCCAAGGACTACGATGCGCACGTGGGGCTTGGTGCAGCGCTTCGCGGTCTCGGTGACACGGCGGGCGCCAAGGCGCAGTACGAAGAGGCGCAGAAGCTGCAGGCCAATCGGCCCGAGGCCTACTTCAACCTGGGCATCCTCTACCAAGACTACATGGGAGGGTCTGCAGGCGACATGAAGGAAGCGCTCAAGTACTTCGACCAGTTCGTGTCGCGAGCCCAGGGCGAACAGTGGAAGCCCATCGTGGCGGATGTCGAACGCCGCTGTGGCAACGAGGACGCCAAGAAGAAGCGTCGCTCCTCGAAGACGTGCCGGCCCGGCCGCCGTCAGAACATCCAGCTCGCCCTCGAGGCCCTGCAGGCCATGGCTGAGATGGAGAAGCAAGGGCAGTGAGTTGCTTCACCAAACCCCGTCGGTCTCGATTTTTGGGAACCGACGGGGGCCTCGGGTGTCCAAACAGACGAAGAACCCGAGGAGCTTTGAATCGCCGCATCGGCGTTGCGGGAGATCGAGTATGAAAAAGCTCATGATTGTTGCGGTGCTGGGTGGATTCTTCGCGTTTTCGGGCGCGGCCCAGGCCCAGGATGCGGCGCCAGCGCCAGCTGAAGCCGGCACCACGACCTACGATTTCGAAGACGACCTCGTCACCGGTGATCTCGTGCGCCCCGACGGCGAGAACCTGGTGGTTCGCAGGCGCGGGCAGCGTGCGTCGCTGATCCAGATCCGCGAGCACTTCATCCCCGAGATGTTGAAATCGGTTGAGAATCTCTGACACCGATGCGCGGCATGGCGTCGCGCATCCCCCCTTTCAGTTTCGGGGCGTTCGCGCCCCTGTTCGAGTGAGTTTGCCGGGTTTTCCGGTCCATGCCGCTGTTGGAGGCGACGGTGTCCAATCCCAGGGTCCCCATTAAATTCGACATTTATCGCGGGGATGAGCTCCTTCGCTCAGAGACCTTCGACGAGCCCATCATCAAGATCGGCAAGGTGGCCTCGAGCCACCTGCGACTCGACGATGAGTTCGCGTCGCGCATGCACGCGATGATCGAGGTCACTGGCCCCGACGAGGTGCACATCATCGACCTCGGCTCGGCCACGGGCACGTTCGTGAACGGGCAGAAGAGCACGAAGGCGCACCTCGAGAGCGGCGACGAGATCGTGATCGGCGAGACGCGGATCGTGGTCGAGATCGGGGCAGACCAGGGAATGGCAGACGACGAAGCCACCATGGCGGTCGATCGCAGCACCACGGGTCTCGACTTTGCGGCGATGGCTGCGGAGCATGCCGATCCTTCGGCGCCGCCTCCGGGTCCGGGCTCGGTGCTTTCCGCGCCGCGCAGCGTGCCGCCCGCCGTGCCCGCTGCCTCGAAGGGCACGCTGCTCGGGATGCCGGCGGTGCAGGCTGGGGGCGCGGTTCCGCCGCCCGCACCAGCTTCGATGCCCCCAGCGTCTGCAGGCTTCGGCATTCCCGCTGGCGGGGGACTTGCGAATCCGTTCGCGGCGCCCGCGGCACCGGCTGCGGCACACGCGCCTCAAGCGAGCTACGCGGCCGACCCGCACGCCGCGCCCGAAGACCCAGAGCAGGTCCGCTACGGTCTCGTCGCGGTCGGTCCGCCCGTGAATCCAGACGAAGTCGAGACCGCCGATCGGGCCCTCGAGGTCATGATCATGTGGGGCGACAACAGCGTGCTCAACGTGGAGCACCTGAACCCCGTGCGCTCGTACTACGTCGGTGAGTCTACCGACGACAAGGGGCGTCCTACGGCCGACTACCTCATCGGCAGCGAGCTGCTCGGTAGCGAGCGCATGCCCGTCGTCCTCGATGTCGGCGGCAGCGGCGCGGTGGTCATCCCCGCGGGCGCTTCCGGAGAGGTCATCGTGGGCGAGGAGCGGATGACCCTCGCCGACTTGGTCGGGTCGGGCCGCGTGCAGCCCTGCACCGAGATGGCTAATGCCTACCAGTTCCCGCTACCCGCGGGGGCGACGGCGCGCGTGCAGTTCAACGGGCTCACGTTCGTGGTCCGACCCGTCAACGCGGGGCGACCCGTCGGTGTCGGCAAGGATTCGGGGGCGGGGCCCGGAGCGTGGATGCGCAGCGCGCTCACGCTGTTCATGCTGCTGTCCTTCGGCTTTCACGGGCTGTTCTTGCTCTCGATGTACTTCATGCCTCCAGGGGGATCGGCCCTGTCGCTCGACCTCCTCAACGAGGACTCGCGTCTGGCGAAGTACCTGATGGAGCCTCCCGAGACGATCGAGGAGGAAACCCCCGACTGGCTCCAGGCCTCTGACTCCGACGATCAAGAGGGAGGCAAGGGCAAGCGTCACAAGGATGACGAAGGCCAGATGGGCAAGGAAGACTCGAAGAAGACCAAGAACAAGTACGGCATCGAAGGTCCGCCGGACAACGAAGACCCCCACATGGCGCGCGAGCAAGCCAAGGAGCAGGCGGCGCAGGCGGGTATTCTGGGCATTCTCTCGCAGTCGACGGGTGCTTGGAACTCGCCCACGTCGCCCTACGGGCAGGATACG
>CAYNOM010000277.1:0-7866 GCA_964398415.1 uncultured Polyangiales bacterium
ACTAGCCCAGGATCTCTTGGAGCTTGGTCGCGAGCATGACGTTGCCGCCGACCTTGAGCTTGCCCTCGAAGTAGAGCTGCATCGCGCTCTGCGGGTTCGCTTGGATCTGCTGCCAATCTTCGACGGCAACCTCGAGCGTGCACTCGCTGTTGCCGGCATCGCCCGCCTTCACGCCGACGTCGTCCTTGAGGTTGACGGTCCACTGACCGCCGCCGTCACCCGTGATCGTAAACAGAAAGATGGCGTCGACCGCCTTGGCCGCGCTCAAGTCCTTGGCCAACTTGCTGGGCAGGTGGGTGTCGAAAAAGTCCTTCGCTTCGGCCATCGCTCGCTCCTTGTCGTCACCGCCCGAGCTCACGGTTCGGTGAATGGTGGTTCAGCGCGAGCTATCACCGAGGTAAACGCTGGTCAAGCAGCGACGCATTGCGTCAGAGCCACGTTTGACACCTGTTTGTTGCGAGCGTATCGTCCCGCCCCCGCCCAAGAGGAGAACCGCGATGACCCTGAAGAAGACGCTGATGAGCCAAGGCATGAAGATGATGCAGGATCCGCGCTTCATGAAGATGATGCAGGACCCGCGGGTGATGAAGGCCATGGCCAAGGGCTTCGAGATGAAGGGCAAGTTCCAGCAGTCGGTCGACAATCAGGTCGAGTCCATGGCGAACTCGCTGAACCTCGCGACCAAAGCCGAGGTGCGAGAGCTGAAGCGCACGATTCGCAAGCTCGAGCGCGAGCTGAAGAAGGCCACGACCGCAAAGGCGTGAGCTCGTTGCGCCGGGCGCTCAAGCGCGCGCGTTGAGCCAAGTTTTGAGCACGGGCCACACCGAGGTCGGCGCATCGCGCCCCAGGACCATGTCGATGTGGCCCAAGGGAAACTCGCGGTAGGTCTTGTCGCGCGACCGGCTGCGCTCGATCACCGGATACACCGATTCGGGTGGTGCGAGCGAATCGAACTGGCCGGCGATCACGAGCAGAGGCTTGTCGGTGAGCTCGAAAGCCGTGCCGTAGTCGAGCAGGCCATCGTGACTGACGAGCGACGACTCGCGCCCGATGCGCACGATGCCGAGCGCTATCGCCATGCGCGTGTGCTCGAAGGCCGCGCCGAGATTTTCGTCGAGGATCTCGGGCTCCATGGCGCCCGGGGCCCAGGGCCGAAGCGGCAGGGGGATGAGACGGTTGTCCCACAGCCAGCGGTGCGTGCGTAGCTGCTCGCCGATGAAGCGAATCGGCAAGGGCTGGTTCATGTCGAACAGGCCCGTGAGACGCGCCGCGTAAAACAGGGGTGCCGCCAACGTCAGAAACCAGGAGCCGCGCCCGAAGCGATAGGGCGAGCCGATGGTGATGACGCCAGCGACCTCGTCGCGCGCCACGCTGCCTGCCACGCTGTAGCTGATGAGCCCGCCCATGGAGTGGCCGAGGAGGAAGACCTTGTCGTGCCCCGACAGGCGCAGCGCGCTGCGAATGCAGGCCGGAACATCCTCGCGGATGTAGTCGTCGAGGATCGTGTCCTCGCGCGCACCGTACTGCTTCGAGCGGCCACGACCGCGCAGATCGACGTTGAAGACGTCCCAGCCCTCCATGGCCAAGTAGTTCACGAGGGAGCGCTTCGAGCTGTGCCAGGTGTAGCGATTTTGTCCGAAGCCGTGCACGAGCACCACGGCACCCCGGGTGCGCTCTACCCCTTCACGGCGCTTTCGCACCATGGCGATGGGATGGCGCGCCTCACGCGCGGCGATCATGTCTTTGATGAAGCGCCCGCGCTGACTGCCCTCGATGGCCTGCTCGACGGTCTCCGTCTGGAGGATCATGCCGTATCGAATGTAGCAGCGCAGCGGGGCTCTAGCCTGTCGCGATATTCGAAACCCACACCAATTGCCGTGGGTATAATGGGGCGTGCGCGCATTTTCGCTGCTCCTCGTGCTGCTCGGGCTCACCACGAGCGTGGCCTTCGCCGAGCCAGAGACGCTCGACGCACAGGTGTCGGCGCTCCTCGAGGCGGGTGTCGAGTCGGCGGTCCCCCGCGACGCCTTACTCGCCCTCGGACCGGAGGTGCCGGCCGCACTGATGCGCATCTGGCACAGCACCGAGCACAAGCGGCACGTGCGCCTGCGCGCCCTGGGCGCCCTGTCGCGCATCGATGAGCCCCCGGTGCGGCGCTTCGTCGCCACGCTCTTGCGCGCGTCCGCGAAAACGGCGCGGCTCGATCCCGACCCGCTTCACCCTTCGCGTTCGAGTCTCGCCCTGCGCCGCGTGATCGAAGCGGCGACGATGCTGAAGCTCGCGGGCCTCGAGCCAGAGCTCTCGTTCGCGCTCGGACACCGAGACAGCGCGGTGCGGCGCGCAGCCGTGCTCGGGCTGATTCGCCTCGACACACGAAAAGCGCGCGAAGCCCTCGATCGACACGCGCACCTCGAGAGCGCGAGCACAGTGAAGGCTGCCCTCAGAGATCGACCTGCAGCACGTGCAGCCCTTCCACCGATTGGCCCAGGAAGCGCGCCGCCACCTCGCTGAAGCGCCCTGGGATGTCGGTCACGAGCAGGCTCAGGCTGCCCGGAAGCTCGCGCGGACGGGCCATGCCGCGTGCCGAGAGCAGCTCGAACAACTCCTGGGCGGTGGCCTCGGCGCTGTCGACGACGCGCGTCTCGGGGCCACACAACACGCGCGCGCGCTCCTCGATCAACGGTCGAAACAGAGGGTAATGCGTGCAGCCGAGCACCAGCGCATCGACGTCGTGCGCCGCGAGCTCGGCGAGGTAACGCTCGACCACGAGACGTGGCACCTCGCCTTCAGTCCAGCCCTCCTCCGCCAGCGGTACGAGCAATGGCGCGGGTCGTGCGAAGACCTCCGAACGCGAATCGCAGGCCGCCACGGCGCGCGGATAGGCCCCAGAAGCGACCGTGCCTGCCGTCGCGAGGACCCCTACGCGGTGACGCTGGCTGGCCTGCACCAGGGCGCGCGCACCCGGCTCGATCACGCCGAGCACGGGGATGTCGAGCTCGACGCGGAGCATGTCGAGGGCCACGGCGCTGACCGTGTTGCAGGCGACCACGAGCAGCTTGATCCCGCGCTTCTGCAGGTGCGCGGCGCAGCTGCGGGCGTACCGCAAAACCGTGTGGGCGCTGCGCGTGCCGTAGGGCACCCGCGCCGTGTCGCCCAGGTAAACGAGGTGCTCGGCCGGGAGAAGGTCAGCTATCGCCCGCGTCACCGTCAGCCCGCCGAGCCCCGAGTCGAAAATACCGATGGGGGCGTCGCGCTCCAATTCCGTCTTCTCCTAGCGCCGCAAGGGGGGCGCCGCCCGAGCCTACCCCCGGGTCGGCCGCGCGCAATCGGTGCGCACGTGCGGGATTCGGCGGGTGTCAGACGCGCCTGATACTATGATCGTCCGAACGCCCGCATGGAAGAGACGCTGCCCATACTGCTGCTCGGCCGCGATTCGCAGTGGCTCGCCGCGGCCAAGCACTGTGCCCAAGAGCTCGGCGTAGGTGTCGTGGAAGGCACCGAGGGCATCACGGAGGGTCAACGTTTCTCGCTGCTGCTCGCGCACCTGGCCTCGGACGCCGACGCCGTCTGGGTGCGCATGATCCGCACACGGCCCGAGCTCTCGGACACGGCCCTGTTCTTGGTGCTCGATGCGCAAGACGGCCAGCTCCTTTCGCATGTCAGCAGTCTCGCAGCGAACGGCTTTGCGTATCGCCGTGCCTGCAACGCCGAGCTGCTCACGCGCCTTCGGCTCTTGCTCGACGCCGAGCACATGCACCGCGCGTTGGCCCAGAAAGAGCGCAACGAGAAGCTCGCGCTCGAGCTCACGCGCACCCTGGCGTCATCCCTCGAATTTCGCGAGATCCTGTTCACGGTCGTACGGCGCATCGCCGAGGTCGTTCAGATCGATCGCGTCTCGATCGTGTTGATCCCGGAAGATGAGCCGGGTGTGGGTTACGTCATCGCGGCCAGCGACGATCACGAGGTGCGAAACCTACAGCTCGACCTCGGCAAGTACCCCGAGATCACCCAGGTGCTGCGCACGAAGCAGCCGCTCGTGATCGACGACGTCGCCACCCATCCGTTGCTCGACGAGGTGCGCGAGAGTGTCCATCGCCTGAGCGCCCTGTCGCTGATTCCTATCGAGGCCGAAGATCGCGTCATCGGCGTGCTCTTCTTGCGCATGATCGAGCCACGACCGAGCTCCATGCCGAAGGAGCTCGAGATCTGCCACATCATCGCCAACGCCACGAGCCCGGCGCTGAAGAACGCGCTGCTCTTGCACCAGCTGCGCGAAGACCACCGCGAAGCGCAGGTGGCCCACGAGCAGGCCGAAGAGCGCGCGCGCGTCGAACGCAATGTGGCCGCCGAGCTGCGCAAGACGAAGGAGTTTCTCGAGTCGCTGATCGAGGCGAGCGTGGACGCGATCGTCGCCGCCGACCTGAAAGGCACGATCATCCTCTACAACAAGGGCGCCCAGCGCATCTACGGCCACGCGCCGGAAGATGTGGTAGGCAAGCTGCACGTGTCGCGCCTCTACCCGGACGGCGTCGCCAAGGAAGTGATGCGGCGCATCCGCTCGCCTGAGCACGGTGGCGTGGGCAGGCTCGAGAACATGCATGGCGCAGCGGTGGACAAAGCCGGCAACGTCATCCCCATCGCGTTGTCTGCTGCGATGATCTACGAGCACGGTGAGCCTACGGCCACCGTGGGCATTTTCACCGACCTCCGAGAGAAACTGCTCGCCGAGGAGCGCCTGGCCCAGGTGCAAAAAAAACTCGAGGTCAGCGAAAAACAGGCCCTCATCGCCGAGCTCGCAGGCACGGCCGCACACGAGCTCAATCAGCCACTCACGAGCGTGATGGGCTACGGCGAGCTATTGATGCGAAGGCTCGCGGCGGGCACCCCTGAACGCAACGCAGCCCAAGTCATCATGCAGGAAGCCGAGCGAATGGCCGATCTCGTGCGCAAGATTGGCAAGATCACGCGCTACGAGACGAAGTCGTACGTGGGCGACCAGCGCATATTGGACCTAGACCGTGCCAGCGACGACCAAAGCGACACGAAGCGCGACCGCTGACGGTGAGTGAGCTTGGACGACGGCTCTGAGCGAGGTGCGAGCAGCATGCGCCCCAAGACGAAACCGAGCGACCCTGCCCTACCGACCCTCTCGGGTCTCTCGATCCTGACGACGCCGTCCCACGGCGAGGTGCTCGAGGAGCTGCTCGCGCTCAGTCGCACGGTGAGCCTCGAGATGCACGACGAAGAGATCGTGCACGCCTACGTGAGCTCGCTGCTCAAGCTGTTTCCAAGCCGCCTGTTCGCCGTGCGCCTGCTCGACACCCAGAGCGGTGCGCTGTCGCTCGTCTACGCCACGGGCCGCTTGCGAGGCGACAGGCGCGAGACGGTATCGGTCACCAGTCGCGCCCTGTCGGAGCAGGGCCTGGGCATGCCGCCCTTTGCCCCCAGCATCGAGGTCGCCGAAGAGTACGTGGCGCTGTTCTCGGAGAACGGCGAGGGCTTCGACGTGGCCATCAGCGACAGCCGCGCGCTGATGGGCGTCTTGGCCGTCGAGTATCCGCTGCATGCGGCGCCCAAGCCAGACGACGTCGCGCGCGTGATTCCGATCGCGCTCTCGCTCGCCGCGTCGCTGCGCAACGCACGCCTGCTGCGCGAATCGATCTATCTTCGCGACTACCTCGGCAAGCTCGTGGAACACGCGAATGCTCCGATTCTCGTGCTCGGGCGGCGCCGCGAGATCCGCGTGGTCAACCGCGCCCTGCTCGCGCTCACCGGCTTTCGACGCGAGGAGCTCATCGGCCGCGACTTCGCCAACCTGATCGACGACGACGAGCGAACGCGTCTGCTTCCGCTTCTGCTCGGCGCCCTGCGCGGCCAGTCGGCCACCGACGTCGAGGTGCGGATTGCGAATCGGCGCGGCGGGCACGTGCGCCTGTTGATGAACACCGCCTCGGTGCTGAGTGCCGACGGAGACGTCGAGGGCGTGATCGCCATCGGCCGCGATCTGACCGAAATTCGCGCGCTCGAGCAACGCATCATCCACGCCGAGAAGCTCGCCACGCTCGGACAGCTCGCCGCCGGCGTCGTCCACGAGCTCAACAACCCACTGACCAGCATTTCGGTCTACAGCGACTATCTGCTCAAGCAGGCCGAAGCCGGCCACACGACGCCCGCCGATGTGGTGAAGCTGAGGCGCATTCACGACAGCGCAGATCGCATCCTGCGCTTCACACGCGAGCTCTTGGCCTATGCTCGCCCCACGCCGGAGGAGCCGCGCCTCATCGAGTTGCCCGACACGATCCAACGCGCGCTCGACTTCTGCGATCACCTGATCAAGGAGCAGGGCGTGACGGTGGCCGTGAGCATCGAGGACGACCTACCCCCAGTCCTGGGTGTGGCAGGTCAGCTGCAGCAGGTTCTCGTGAACTTGATCACCAACGCCTGCCACGCGATGCCCCAGGGCGTGGGACAGCTGCGGTTGAGCGCCGAGGTGGCCCCGAGCGGCGAGCTCGAGCTGGGCGTCGCGGACAACGGCGCAGGCATCTCGCCCGACCACTTGGCGCGAATCTTCGAGCCTTTTTTTTCGACCAAGGGCGAGGGCCACGGCACCGGCCTCGGACTCTCGATCGTGCGCAACATCATGGAGCTACACGGCGGCAACATCCTGGTCGATAGCGTACTCGGTCAGGGGACACGCTTTCGGTTGAGGTTCCCCGTCTCGGCCGGCGCGGAATGAAGCGACCCGGCTGCCGGTTTCGGTAGGCAAGATGCACAGCCACTGCCGCACCGATTCTCGTCGCACACGCGCCCTCATGTTGGGCCTTTCGATATCCGCTCCGCTCGCCGTTCTCGGTCACGCTGTGGCGTCGCCACCGAGCCTTGCCGAGCACACCCCCATCGCCACCGCCACCCAGCTCGGCATGGCCTTTTCGCGCGTGGCCGAGCAGGCGTCGCCGAGCGTCGTCAGTATCCGTGTCGAGGTGCGCAAATCGGCCGGCTCGATGGGCTTCTTTCCCTTCGGCGAGCAGCAGCAAGGCCTACAACGAGGCAGTGGGTCGGGCCTCATCCTGTCGCCCGACGGCGCCATCCTCACGAACAACCACGTGATCGAGCACGCCTCACGCATCGAGGTTTCATTGCAGGACGGGCGTCGCTTCACGGCACGCGTGGTCGGCGTCGACCCGGCCACCGATCTCGCCGTGCTGCGCATCGACGCGAAGAACTTGCCCGCGATGCGCTTCGCCGACTCGGATGCGGCCCAGGTCGGGCAGTGGGTGGTCGCCATCGGCTCGCCCTTTGGCCTCGACTACACCGTCACGGCGGGCGTGCTGAGCGCCAAGGGGCGGGGCGGACTCGGCGCCAACGAGATCGAAGACTATCTGCAGACCGACGCCAGCATCAATCCGGGCAACTCGGGCGGGCCACTCGTCAACCTGCACGGCGAGGTACTCGGCATCAACACGATGATCATCGGACGCGCCACGGGTATCGGTTTCGCGATTCCCGCGAACCTCGCGCGACGCGTGGCCAAGGAGCTGCTCGAAAAGGGTGATGTGCAGCGCGCGTGGATCGGCGTGTCCTATCAAGAGCTCACACCCGAGCTCGCGAGCAGCTTCGGCGTCGAGCGCACGCGCGGAGCGCTCGTCAACGAGGTCGTGCCAGGTGGGCCGGCGCAGAAAGCCGGCATTCGCTCGGGGGATGTCATCCTCGACGTGGGAGGACGTGAGGTGCGCGAGGGACGCGATCTCTTGCGGGCGGTGCTGCAGCACCCCGTCGGCGACACGATCGCGGTGAAGGTGCTGCGCGAGGGACGCGAGCAGAAGCTCGCACTCGTCACGGAAGAGCGTCCCGATGCACGCGCAGTGC
>CAYNOM010000278.1:0-7836 GCA_964398415.1 uncultured Polyangiales bacterium
GCCGAATACGTCGCGCTGACCGCCGATCAACATGCGGTCGATGCGCACGTGATCCGCAGGCTGCTCGATGGCCTCTTGGAGTAGACCCGCGGCGACGCGGCCCACGATCGGGATCTCGATCAGATCGTCGTCGTCTTCCGCGGGGTCGCTCTCGATCGGCACGGCCGTGTTCTTGAGTAGCCGCTCCACGACGCGCGTGGGACGCAGGGTACGGCTCTTCATGTCCTTGCGCGTCAGGTAGCCCTTGCGCTCCAGGGCACGCAGGTGGTCGTTGACGCCGTTGGTGCTGCGGATCCCCATGAAGTTGCCAATCTCGCGCAACGTGGGGGGATAGCCATCTTGGTCGATGGTGCTCTGGATGAACTCGAGCACCATTTTCTGGCGCTGGGTGAGTTTCTGCATGTCGGCCTCGCCTCGTCCCGTTGAATCCGTGCAACCTGCCCACACGAGTAGGTGGGAGATAGGATTACTGAACGTGCGGAGAGATGTCAAAAAACTCTGAACAAGACGCGCTAACTCTCGGTCACGGAAGTGCTTTTTCGCTGTGCCGAGGGGGGAGTGAGCAGGGCCCGATCGAGGCTTGGGCACTTACGCTGAGCATACCAGCGCCACATACGCAGGAGCGCGCTGGCAGAGACCTCCGTGCCGAGCAGCCGCGCCGAGATGTCGAACGCACCGGGACGCAGGGAGTCGTCGGTGGGCAGGCGTTTTGCCACGATCTCGAGCACCGGCGGATGGCCCACTCCCACCAGATCGCGGACGCCTCGCATCACGTCGTAGAGGGACGGGACGAGGTCGATGAGGCGGATGCCTGCGCGGCCCAGGTGCCACACCTGACCGCCTCGCGTGTGCAGGGCTTCGACGACTCGCCGCGAGCGTGCGCGATAGACCAGCGCGACGAGCAGCCAGGGCACGACGAGCACGACTGCAATCAGGGCTGCCGCGAGGCGTGAAAAGAAGGGCGTGACGCGGGCATCGCGTGCCGAGAGGACGAGATGATCGGCGATCGACGCGCGCGTTCCGTCGCGGAAATCCACGAGAGAGCGCGCCGTGGCGAGGGCGCTGCGGACGCGGGTGCCCTCGCCGAGGATCGTGCTGGGCGCGACGATCGCGTCGACCACGCTGGCATCGCGATCGATGACCGCGCGATCGCCGATCACGGCCCGCGGACCGATGCTGGCGCCGTTGACCACGATCGCACCGGCACCGACCAGCACGGGAGGTGTAACCTTGGCGCGTGTGGATACGTCGGCGCCGCGCGCGATCCACACGCCGGGCGCGGTCTCGGCGGCGTGCAGCATGATCCCCGGCGCCTTGCCTTCGAGCGCCGCGCACGACAGCGCGAGGGCATCGGTGAGGCCCTGAATTTTCGCACCCCACGCGCCCGCGGGAGTGAGCGCGGTTGCGACGTCGCCCCGCGTGCGAAGCGCGACTTCGGCGTGCCGCAGCGGCGTGTCGGCGGGTGGATCGAGGCGCAGCGTGCGCGGCAGCGTTTGGGCGAGATCGAGCGTCGCTCCCGTCAGGACGTCCGCAGGCAGGGCGACGAACAGCTCGTCCGCGGGAACACCTGCGCGCAGGCTCAGCGTCTCGACGCCGAGGGGGGCACGGCTCGGTTGCACGGTAACCCGGGAAACGAGCGGATCGGTGCCGAGCAGAAACGCGCCGCGCGCCGAGTCATGGGGCCCCACGCAGACCTCGACCGCGATGTCTTCGATGCCCTGGTGGCGCAGCCACTGGAGTTGGCGTACGAGTAGCGGCCGGCCGGCGATGTCGAGTAAGCCCGCGCCGATCTGCTCGGGCACTTCGTAGATCAGGGCGCGCATCTCACGTATTTCGTTCCCTGAGCCCCGCGCGGGCGGCATCGCAGGAGTCGAAGATCGCGAAGTAGTCGGCGAGAGCGGTATCGATGGCCGATTGCAGGAGCAGCTTGGGCAACCCGGCCAGGGCCAGGGTTACCGGACCTCGGCGCTGGCCGAGCTCGACCAGCGCACTCACTCCCTGGGGGGTTTCCGCTTCGATGCGCGTACAATCGACCACGAAGCGGCGTGCGCCTTTCTCGGCGAGCCCATCCACCTGCTGCTTGAGGTGGGCCACGCATGGGGCGTCGAGCGTCGTCGCCCGGGGAGTCAGCACATGCACGTCGGATATGCTGTCGTTCATGCCGCCGGTCACCATCGCGTGCGCCAAATCGCTGTTGGGCTGCGTCCCCGCCCGTGCCAAAGTCTGCCCTCTGCTGAAAGTATCCTGAGTCGCTCGCGATGGCGAGCTTGCACCCACATTTGCCATGCGACACGAGACGACCACACGATTCGTAGCGATCCTGACCGCGTTGCTCCTCTGCGCGGGCCCCGCGGGCTGCGCCCGTTACACCCCTGCGCCGACTTTGCCCACCGACGATGCCGAGTACAAGCCGGGCGGCGTCTCCCGCGCGGGCCTGGCCGATGACCCTCCGCCGCCGCTCGTGCTCTTGCCGGGCGACACCATCACCGCGCGTGCGATCAGCGCCGAGTCCTACGAGTATCAGGGCTTGATCGTCGATGCCGAGGGCAAGGTGCACGTGCCCATGGCGGGGCCGGTGCTCGTGAAGGGCCTCAACCCGCAAGAGGCGGAGAAGAAGATCGAAGAGTCGCTGCAGCGCTTCGATCGCTTCGTGCGGGTGAGCGTGCTGGTCACGGCCTGGGGGGGACACAACGCGACCGTGATCGGCGCGGTAAACTCCGAAGGACCGCGCCCCGTCACGCCCGACATGCGCGTCGCCGAGCTGATCGCCGCTGCTGGAGGCTTGAGCCGCGCCGGGGGAGACGCGGCGACCGGGGGCGGTGGCGGCAACTTGAGCTACGCGGGCGATCTCGACGCCGCGCGGCTCGTGCGCGATGGCAAGCCCTTGCCCATCAGCGTGCGACGCGCCCTCGACGGCGAAGCACGTCACAACGTGCGCGTTCATCCGGGAGATCAGCTCTTCGTGCCCGCGGGGTTGGGTTCGCGCATCGCCGTGCTCGGACACTCGGGCTCCGGGGGCACCATGCTCACCTATCGACCGGGATTGCGCCTCACCGAAGCGCTCGCCACCGCGGGCGGGATCTCGCGCGACGCCGACGACGAGGACATCCGCGTCATCCGCGGGCCGCTCGCCGATCCGAAGGTCTACGTGTGGAGCCTCGAGGCGCTCACCAAGGAAAAGCACGGTGACATCGAGCTCGCGCCGGGCGACGTGGTGTTCGTGACCGAGCACTGGGTCGCGTCGGCAGGCGAGGTGGTCGAGCGCGTAGCGCCGCTGCTGACCCTGATGACGGCGGTGATCGGCGTGGGGCTGCAGGTCTACACGATTCGCGCAATCAGCGAGAACTGAGGCGAGCGCGAGCGCGGTCTCTCCGTTGCGTTCCGGCCGATCCGAACGCGCTACCAGCTCACCTGGGGGAAGGGGGCGGCGGGCCGCGCAAAGAGAAAGCCCTGAAAGAGCACGCAGCCCAGCTCGTCGAGCGCTTCCCGTTCGGCGTTCGACTCGACACCTTCGGCGACGACTGCCATGCCGAGCTCGCGGCAAAGGACGTTGAGCGAACCCACGATCTTTCGCTTCACCGGCTCGTTGTGGATGTTGCGAATCAGCGCCATGTCGATCTTCACGACATCCGGCATCAGCATCGCAAAGTAGTTCAGTCCGGCGTAGCCGGAGCCCAGGTCGTCGATCGCGACGCGATAGCCGCACCGGCGCAACTGCCGAATCTGTGCGCCCACCCCCGCGCTCTCGTCGATGGCCGTGCGCTCGGTGATCTCGAAGACGATCGACTCCGCGAACGGCGCAAGCGACGCGTGCTCGGAATAGAGTGTCTCGTCGAGCAGATCTCGTGGGTGCAGGTTGATGAAGACGTCGGTCTTCGGATGGGACGTGGCGAGTGTGGTCGCCACCGACTCCCGGATCGCGCGCCCGATCTCGTGGACCTTGCCGAGCCGCTCCGCTGCGGAGAACAGGGCGCCCGGGTGCGGCAGCATCGGCTCACGCGTTCGTACGAGCGCCTCGAAGGCCACTACCTTCCGATCCGCCGGTGCGACGATCGGTTGGTAGGCCATCCACAGCGTGGCGAGGGCGCGCTCGAAGCTTGCCTCGAGCCCCGCCCGATCTCCCACAAGGCGATCATCGCTGCCGAGGTAGGCCAGGGCCTCGCGTTTGAGCTGCGCGATGCGATGCAAGCGTGTCGCCATCCCCACTGCGTCGAGCAACAGCTGCGGATCGACCGGCTTGATCAGGTAGCGGAGCGCACCGTACTCGACGGCTTCCGCTGCGGTCTCGACGGCCGGCTCGCCCGTCACGAGGATCACGGGCAAGTCGAGATCGCACTGACGTGCAGCGCGCAGCAGCTGCGTGCCCGTCATGCCGGGCATCTTGATGTCGCTCAAGACGACGCTGAACTTGCCGGTGGCCAGTGCACCGATCGCCTCCTGGCCATTTGCCGCCTGAACGGTGTGGTAGCCGGCGTTTTCCAACATGCGCGCGTAGGCACGGCGCAGAGGCTCCTCGTCTTCTACGACAAGCACACTGCTGATCTGCATCGTCAACGGCATAGCGTTTTGCGCCCCCTTCTTTCTTCGTCAGGATCTGCCACTGCGTGTCAACGGAGCGCAGGCGTGCTGCGCTGATCGAGAGCTTTTCGCACCTTGTGGGTGAGCTCGACGGCACCGAAGGGTTTCTCGACGAGAAGCACGCCGCGCTCGAGCACCCCGTGGTGCGCGATGTTGTCGTCCGTGTAGCCAGACATGTAGACCACGCGCAGGTCGGGGTTTCGCTCCAACATCCGCCGCGCCAGATCAGCGCCGCTCATCCCGGGCATGACGACGTCTGTGATGAGGACATGGATGGGGCGCGTGCAATGCTCCGCCACGTGCAAGGCTGCTTCGCCGTTCTCCGCGGTCAAGACGTGGTATCCCGCGGCCTCCAGAATGCGGGTGGCGGCGTGACGAACCGCCTCTTCGTCTTCCACGACGAGCACGGTCTCGTCGCCAGGCGACGGAGCGGGCGCGGAGACAACGCGAGGCGTGGAGCGTTCGAGCGCAGAGAACTCGCGCGGGAAGTAGACCTTGAACGTCGTGCCACGCCCGACCTCGCTGTACACCCAAATGCTGCCGCTGCTCTGTTTGACGATGCCAAACACAGTCGAGAGACCCAGCCCCGTACCCTTGCCGGCCTCCTTGGTCGTGAAGAAGGGCTCGAAGATGCGCGCCTTGGTCGCCTCGTTCATGCCGCATCCCGTATCGGCGACCGAGATCCCCACGTAAGGTCCAGGTTGTATTGACGCATGCTGTCGCGCGTATTGCTCGTCGAGCTCCACGTTGAACGTCGAGATCGTGAGCATCCCTCCACCGGGCATCGCGTCTCGCGCGTTCACGGCCAGGTTCATCAGCACCTGCTCGATCTGCATGGGGTCCACCTTCACGTGGCCGAGGTCGTGGCAGGGCACGATGCGGAGCTTGACGTCTTCGCCCAGGAGGCGATGCAGCATGTCCGCGAGTCCTTCGATCACCTGATTGAGATTGAGGACCTCGGGCTGAAGGACCTGCCGGCGACTGAAGGCGAGTAGCTGGCGGGTGAGCGAAGCGGCTCGCTTGCCCGCGCGGACCACTTCCTCGATGTCCTTGCGCATGGGATCGTCTACGCGCATCGCTTGCAGCGCGAAGCTCGTGTAACTCAAGATCACCGAGAGCAGGTTGTTGAAGTCGTGCGCGACGCCCCCGGCGAGCCTGCCGATCGACTCCATGCGCTGTGCGGCGCGAAGCTGATCCTCGGTGCTGCGCTGCTCGGTCATGTCGCAGAGAACGCCCACGACGCTGCCCGCACCGTCTGCGGGCTGGACGAAGCGACACGAGCAGCGGACGTGGCGTGTCCTTCCCTGCTTGTCGACGAGGCGAAGATTTTCCGTGTGATGCCCTCCCGCGTGGGCGCTCGAGATCCCTTCCTCTGCCACGTGTAGGTCCTCGGCGTGGACCAGTGTCGTGAACGGGTGGCCGCGGACGTCATCTGGCGTGAAGCCGAAGCGTGCCTCGAGCGCAGGGCTTACATAGGTGAACGTGCCACGCTCATCGAGCGCGTAGACCACGTCGTCGAGGTTCTCCACGAGCGCGCGGTACTCCTCACGAGATCGGACGAGCGCAGCTTCGGTTCGCTTGCGCGAGGTGACGTCCACCGAGAGGATGAACACGCCCTTGGGAACGGGCGCGAAGCGCAGCTCGAACCAGGCGACGGATCCGTCGGGATACAGGAACTCGTTCTCCATGCTCAGCGCAATACGTTCGACCATGCTGCGCCGAAGCACAGTGAACATGGCGGTCGCTTCGATACCTGGATAACAATCCATCATGGTCCGACCGACGAGCGACGACGGCGTCGTGCGTCCCTGCGCTGCGGCGGCGGCGTTGACGTACAGATACGTGAAGTCCGGTGCGATGACCTGGTACCCCTCGAAAAGCTCGTCGAGGAGCCCTGCGTCCACGATCGGGGCGTCCATGCTCACGTTCGGTCTTCTCCGATCTCATGGAGATGGTACCTCAAACGGGTCGGATCGACGCGACGCCATCACAGCGTAAGGGCACCGTTCAGCCTGCGAAGATGCGGGCTGTGGTCGCTGTGACTAGGGCAAGTTGCATCTTGCAACGGCGCGG
Organism: uncultured Polyangiales bacterium; assembly: GCA_964398415.1. Classification (GTDB taxonomy): domain Bacteria; phylum Myxococcota_A; class Polyangia; order Polyangiales; family DASUME01; genus DASUME01. Next base: position 6,652 of record CAYNOM010000278.1, read on the forward strand.
AGCTACGCACGGCGCTTGCGGCCGAGCCACGCGACGAGCGCCGTGTGTGAGCCGGCCCAGATGATGCCGACGGACAACAGCGTGGCTCCGAGCACGCTGTGCTGCTGCGCCACCAGGTACGAACCCGCAAGGATGCACACGCTGACTACGAGCCCGCTGAATACGCGACGCCCAAGGCGGTCGAGCGCGCCTGGCATGGCGCGGTCGCTCATGTTGAGCACGAGATCGCCGCGTCGCAGATCTTCGAGGATCTCGCCGAGCTGAAGCGGCATATCGGCAGCGGCACCGCCGAGGCGCGACATGCTGCGAATCAGCTCGTGGCTGAGTTTCTCGGGTGAGTACCGAAGCCACATGAGCTTGAGGAAGTAGGGCTTCACCTCCTCGAACACGTCGAGCTCGGGGTAGATCTGCTTCCCGATGCCTTCGACCGTCATCAGCGCTTTGCCGACGAGCATGAAGTCGGGCGGCACCTCGAGGCCGTACTTCACGGCGCCACCCACCAGATCGCGGATCAGCCCCGAAAACTCGATGTCTTTGAGCTGCTTGCCGAGGTACTTGTCGGCGAGCACCGTGACCTCGGCTTCGAACTCGCGGCGATCGATCTTTTTCGTGGGAGTGCCAATGGCATAGAGCGCGTCGGCGATGGCCGTGTAGTCTTCGCTGGCTGCGGCCACCATCAGGTCGACGGTCTTGTCGCGCAGCTGCGGCGTCAGCCGGCCCACGAGACCGAGATCGATCATGGCGACCACGGGGGCCGCATCTTCGCCTTGAATGATGATGTTGCCCGGGTGCGGATCGGCGTGAAAGAAACCGTCCTCGAAGATTTGCTTGATGATGATGGCGACGGAGTTCTTCGCGATCTTCTCGCCATCGGCTCCCTCGGCGACGGCCACGTTGACCTTCTTGCCGCGCAGAAACTCGAGGGTGAGCACCTTCTTCGATGACGCCTGACGGTAGACGTGCGGAAAGTGCACGATGCCCTTTTCGAACTCGGCGAAGTTGCGCGTGAAGCGCTCGGCGTTGTCGGCCTCGAGGGTGAAGTCGAGCTCGGCGGTGATGGCGCGATCGAACTCGGCCACGAGACGCACGGGCGAGTAGATGCGTGACTCGGGCAGCGAGCGTTCGATGGCGCGCGCCATCCAATACAAGAGGTCGATGTCGCGCTCGATGATGTGCTTGATGTTG
>CAYNOM010000279.1:0-7789 GCA_964398415.1 uncultured Polyangiales bacterium
AGCTCGACGTCGAGGGCACGACGCCCTACGGAAGCGTCACCTTCGAGCGCATCACGCTCGACTACGTCACCTCCGGCGGCCCCGCGACAACGCTGACGCTGGAGGGTCGGCTTGCCGACGGCCCCGCCCAGCTCACGGTAAGGCTCGAAGCCACGAAGGCTGGCGAGAATCCGGGTAGCCCCGTGGTTTCGCCCGGCACCTACGTGACCTCGTCGAGCGAGGTCGGAGAAGCGCGCTTCGTCAGCTGCACCGACCACGGGCCGGTGAGCGTCAGCGTGGAGATCACGCAGCACACGCGGCTGTCGACCACCGCGTCGGGCGCGGGGAGGATCGACGGCACGCTTCGCGTGCTGCAGATGCCGTGGATGATCGAAGTGCCCTTCTCGATCGACCGGGCTTGCCGCGACGACACCGAGTGACCAGCCGGCTTTCGGAGCGCGCTTCAGCGCCCTTTGCGAAAGCCCCGCGACGGCTCGCGCTCGGCTGACGCCCCATCACCACGCTGCGCCGTCACGTAGCCTGACGTGGTGACCGCGTGGTGTACCGGCGTCGCCCCGCTCGACGTCGGCGCGTAGATCGGAAGCTGCGTAAGGTGCATGGCCGCATCGCGATAGCCGGGCGAGATGGCCTCCACCGTCAGAAAGCAGCGGCGTGCGTTCTCGTCTTGATTGGCGGCGAGATAGACGAGACCGAGTCGATAGTAGACCTCGATGTTGCCGAGGTCGGGTGTCGGCGAGGGCCCGAGCATGCGCAAGAGCTCCGCCGTCGTCGACGCCACGGGCGCCTGCGCCTTTTCGCCTTCGAGCTTCAGGGTGTCGTCCTCCGCGCGGCGCTCGAGCCGCGTACGCGGCTGAAGCCCGGACGGGGACGGGCTTCGCACGTAGAAGGCCGGCGAGGTCTTGGCGAACTCATCGGGCTCCTCGTCCACGTGCGCCCTGAGCTCCCGCGTCGGCGCCTGATGCACCAAAAGCTCGCGCGTCGCCTTGTCTTGCATCGAGAGGGCCAGGAGCTCATCGACGTGCGCCGAAAACTCGCGCGTCTTCGCTGCGCAGGCGGCTTGCGTGTCGGCGTCCGACACGTCCGGCTGAACCGTGATGACCTGCGACCGCAGCGGGATGCGTGGCAACGGCACCGACATCCGACGCGCCGCGTCCAGCTTTTGCTGACGTCGCTTGACGAGCACGCGTGCGCCGAACAGCACACCTACGCACGCAGCGAGAACGAATGCGACGAGCGCGGGGAACCACGCCATGCATCCATTCTTCCATGTCAGTGCGCGCGACGGATGCGCGAATCGCACGCTGTCGCGTGGTGCGTGCATTCTGTTCGCAGGGATGCTTGCGGGCACCGATGTCGCACGCCGCATTCGCGGGTTATCGCGTGGTTTTGCTGACGGTTCAGCAGACCACGCCGGGGCACAGCGTCGCCTCGGGCCTACAGTTCCCTGGCTTCGATGCGGCGGTTTCGCTGTCGGCCCTCGTCGGTGTCGTTCGAGGCGATGGGACGCTCGTCGCCATACCCGACGGCGTCGATGCGGCCCCCTTCGATGCCCTTGGAGATCAAATAATCACGACAAGCCTGCGCGCGTTTGGTGGACAGCACCTTGTTGGCCCTACGATTGCCCGCGCTGTCGGTGTGACCCGAGATCTCGATGCGAGCGCTCGGCTTACGCGTCAAGAACTCGGCCACCTCATCGAGCTCAGGGTACGACTCGGGGCGAATCGTCGCCTTGCCGGTCTCGAAGTAGACCCCCTCGAGCACGAAGGGCGGCTCGACCTTCTCGGGGGGATGGAACTTGTAGTTCAGTCTCAGACGGATCGTCTGCTTGGGCTGATTGCTCACGGGCACCCAAGCGTCGATTTCGCGACGCCCAAGGCTCAGGAACACGGCCTTGTACCGTTGTCCATTGGGCACGAGCACCTCGGCGTAGCCCTGGGCACTGGTCTCGTCGGTGTAGTACTTTCTCCCATCCGGCGCGGTCAGTACGACCACGATGCCGGGAACGGGGCCCTTGTCCTTGTCGACCACGGTGAACTTCAGCGCTGCCTCCGTGGCGGTGGGCTTGATCTTCGATTCGGTCTGATCTTGCGCCGGGGACTCTGAATCTTGCAGCGCGAACTCGCTGCCCGAGCCGTCGTCTGGAAGGGGCTCCTCCGACGCCGTCGACTCCCCCGACGTGCGGTCCGCGGACTCGAGCATGGCCTCCTCCCCCGCGGTACTCGATTCGGGCGGCTTTGCCCCTCCGCACGCCATCAAGGCCAGTGCCATGACCGCGGAAAGCCCGAGCTGATGCATGAAGTTCCTCCCCCTGTCAGAAAAACGCTGGCGCGACGCTATCACAGGCGCCGCGAGGCTGCCGCGATTCAGCAAAGGGGCCATCGCGCGACGGCACGACCCGGCCCACATCAAAAGGGCAGGGCGAACGTACGCGCGCTCACCGCCCGTCTCGCGCAGTCTTTTCAGCGCCATCGGCCGCGAGTACCTGCCCTGCAGGATAGGCAGTCATGTCGAGTAGACTCACGAAGTCGGCACGCGTTTCGGGCATCGTCTCATTGCTCGCGCTCACGCTGGGTGCCTGTGGGCCGGCAGAAGAAGAGCCCCGCGTCTCCTACGCCGAGGCGGAGGCCATCGCGGAGGTGCTCGTCGCGGGTCTGCGATCGGGCATGGACAGCTTTCGCGAGCCGTCCAGCACCACCGCGGCCCTGACCAAGGCTCGCGACAAAGCCCTCGATTGCGCGCCCGATGAGCTCATCCCACCCATGCCCTGTGACGACGGGGGGGACGTGCGTACAACGGTCAACCTACGCTGTGACGAGCCGAGCGGTTGCTGTGGAGACGATCCCCCGTGTACGCGCGACGAGCTCGCGCTCGACGGACAGATCGGCGTTCTGTTCAACCGTTGTCGCTTTCGCGCAGGAGAGGCACGGGTCGAGATCCAAGGCACCATCACCGGCACGCTCACGCTCGACTCGGTCCTCGAGTGCGGGGGAGGCTCATCGACGAAGCTGCTGTTCACGCAGAAGGGCATGCCCTCGATCACCATCGATGGTCGCGAGGCCTGTCCAGGGATCCTGTCTTTGACCACGCAAGCCTTCGTCGACAGCGAGATCGTGCTTCTGACCAACGGCTCGGTGTGCGGGGTACAGGTGGCGCTGGTTCACGAGGAGGGCTGCGTGCTCACCTGCGCCGATGGCCACTGCTGCCCAGGCGCGAGCGTGTGCGGAACGCTCTCGGAGGAGGCGTGCTTCGCGGGCGGATACACGGTCGATTGTGGCGGCGGCGTCGCTTGCCCCACGGGCACCCGCTGCGTCAACGGCGGAACGCAGTGCGCTTACTGACGACGTGCCCCCCCACCTTTTCCCTCTCCTCGGAATGCTCCTCACTGCGCCCGGCGGGCAATGGCGCAGCGCTCGAGAGCCACGGCGCCTCCACCTGGGTCGTCGAGACCGGGCTGACTGCGGGTGGTGGCTGCGGTTGGCTCGGCGCGACGCACGTCGGTGCGTCCCAGACCTCCGTCGGTCCACTCTCGCGTGTGCGAATCGCAGACTGCTCGACCGGAGCGTCCCCCACTGCACGCAGAGACCTCGAGGACTGGTCGATCTGAGACGCCTCTGCTTCGAGGTCCGCGAGCATCTCCGCCGCCGTCGCGTAGCGTCGTTGCCGGTCGGGCTCGAGCGCCCTCAACACGATGCGTTCGAGCTCTACCGGGCAATCGAAGCGCAGGCTCCGAACCGCGCGAGCTTTGCCCGTGACCACCGAGAAGATCAGCCCAGGCAAGCTCGAGGCGTCGTGGGGAAGCCTGCCGGTGAGGGCTTCGTAGAGCACCACGCCTGCAGCGTAGATGTCCGATCGTGCATCCACCTCCTCCCCGCTGAGGTGCTCTGGCGACATGTAGTGCGGCGTCCCAACCAATTCCGTGCCGGAGCTCGTGCTCGCGGACAGCTCGGAGTGCACGATCTTCGAAATGCCGAAGTCGACGAGCTTCACGACTCGGCCGCCATTGTGGGCGGTCTGAAGCATCAGGTTCTCTGGCTTGATGTCTCGGTGCACGATACCAAGCTCGCTCAACACACACAGCACGCTGAGCAGCTCGGTCCCGAGCTCGAGCACCTCTCGGATCGTCAGCGTCCCGCGGCGCATGCGCGCTTGCAAGGTCTCTCCCTCCACGCGCTCCATGACGAGATAAGGAGAGCCATCGTCGAGCGTGCCCGTATCGTGCACGTCGATCACGTTGCGGTGATGAACCGTCGCCGAGATGTGGGCCTCTTCGTGAAAGCGCGCAATCAGCTCCCGCGGCGTGTCCGCGGTGACGTGCAGAACTTTGATCGCCATCGGGCAGCGAAGCCCGAGATGCTCGGCTTCGTAAACCACCGCGAAGCCGCCTTCTCCTAGAACACCCCGAACCACGTACCTGCCCGCGATGCAGTGGCCCGGGACGAGGCGCCCGGACGGGCTCTTCGTGCAGCAGTCATAAGCGCACACATCGGAGCGTTCGTCCTCGCCTTCGGGACGGACGCACAAGACGGCTGTATTCATGGTGCCCTCCTGATGAGCCCCTCGGCTCCGAACGAGTGCACTTCGCGTGCCGACGGTCTCGAGTCGAGCGCGCAAGCTCGGCGACCGGGATTCGCTGGGATCCGCTGCGGACCGTGTCACAGCGTGGGGCAAGTTGTCACGGGACTGCGCGCATTCGCCCAGGCCATGGCGCGACATAGGGGACGGCCAAGACCCACCCCTTCACGAGGACAACGCCGTGCTCACACGCCCGGCCCCGCAGTCCCCCACTCGTGCTAGGCTTTCGCCCGCTGTGCCCAAGGCGCAAGAGATCGAGGCCCGAGCGTCGTGCCGGAAGACGCCATGACCCTCCTTCCCTGGGTGATCGTCGCCGTGCTCGTCGCCGTCAATGCGCTCTACGTCGCCGCCGAGTTCTCCGTCGTCGCCGTGCAGCGCAGTCAGCTCGTGCCCATCGCGCGCGGCGGCAACGGGCGTGCGGCGGGCTTGCTCGTGGTGCTCGAGGACGGCGTACAGCTCGATCGCTACATCGCCGCATGCCAGATCGGCATCACGCTCTCCAGTCTGGTCGCGGGCGCCTACGCGCAGGCCACCATCGGCCTCGAGCTCGGCCCCCTGCTCGAAACTGCATTCGCGCTGAGCTCGACCGCCGCCCAATCTTCCGCGTTCGTGCTCGTTCTACTCATCTTGACCACGCTGCAGGTCGTGCTCGGTGAGCTCGTGCCGAAATCGCTGGCACTCCAATACCCAGAGCAGACGGCGCTCGCCACCTACCTTCCGACGCGCTGGTCGGCGTCGCTCTACCGCGCGTTCATCTGGCTGCTCAACGGCAGCGGTCTGTTGCTGCTCAAGCCCTTCGGTGTGAAGGCAGGCGGACAGCAACACGTGCACTCGCCCGAGGAGATCCGCATTCTGCTCGCGGAGTCCCAGCGCGGAGGCACCCTCAGCCCGGACGCCCACCGCCAGCTCGAGCGTGCGCTCCAGCTGTCTGCGCGCACCGTTCGACAGATGATGACGCCGCGCAGTGACGTCTACGCCATCGACATCGCAGCCCCTGCCGAGGAAGTATTGCAACGCATCCTCGAGAGCCCCTACAGCCGCGTTCCGGTCTACCAGGGCTCGCTGGATCACATCCTTGGTGCCGTCAACATCAAGGACGTCGCTACGTCGTTCGCCGTGCGGGGAGAGGTGTCGCCGCTCGACAAGCTAGTGCGCCCGATCCCGTTCGTGCCCGAATCGCTTCGCGCCCATCGCTTCGTACGTTTTCTGCAGGAGCAACAGAGCTCGAAGGCGATCGTCGTGGATGAGTTTGGCGGCGTACACGGCATCATCAGCATCGAGGATGTGCTGAGTCAGCTCTTCGGGGAGCTGGGTGACGAGCTCAAGCAACCCGATCCGGGCGCCGAGCCGCTCGAAGACGGGACGGTCCGCTTGCCCGGCTTCATGGGACTCGACGAAGCCGAGCCTTGGCTTGGCACGCGCTGGGAGGGCAGCGCCGCCACGGTGGGCGGGCACGTCATCGCCCAGCTCGGACGTCTGCCCATCGAAGGCGAGCAGCTGAGCATCGACGGTGTGCTCGTGACGGTCACCGAGATGAGCCCGACCACCGTGCGCTCGATCGTAGTGCATCCGTTCTCCGATCCTTTGGACGCGAGCTCGGAGCTCGCCGCGTCGGAGCGCGACTGAGCATGGGGGTCGCGGGCATCATCCTGCTCTTGATCGTGCTGAACGGCCTGTTCGTCGCGGCCGAGTTTGCGATCATCGGCGTCCCGCGCGCGGCGATCGAGCACCGCGCCGCCGGCAAGAGCCGCGTCGCGAAGCTGGTGCTCGAGGTGCTGCGCGACCCGCGAAAACAAGACCGCTACATCGCCACGGCGCAGCTCGGCATCACGTTCGCAAGCCTTGGCCTCGGCATGTACGGGGAGCATCACCTCGCGGAGGCGCTCTCGCCACAGCTCGCGCAACTCGGCATGGAGTCTTGGGTGTCCGTGCATGGCGTGGCCAGCGTGCTCGCCGTCAGCGCCCTCACCTACCTGCACATCGTGCTCGGGGAGATGGTGCCAAAGACCCTCGCGTTGCAGCACGCCGAGTCGACCGCGCTTTGGATCAGCACGCCCATGCGCTGGTTCAACCTGGCCATGTGGCCCCTCGTGATCGCCCTCAATGCCGCGGGCATGGGCATCCTGAGGCTCTTCGGCATTCGTCGCGAGTCCGTGGTCACGGCAAAGTCGGCGGAGGCCCTACGGCTCGTGGTGGAGGAGAGCATCGAGAAGGGCGAGATCGACATCGAAGCAGGCCAAGTGCTGGGCGAGCTGTTCGAGTTCGGGGATCTGACGGCAGCCGAGGTCATGACGCCGCGAGTACGCGTGGTGGGGCTGCCCCGCAGAGCCTCGCTCGACGAGCTTCGCTTCGCGGTGCGCAGCTCGAGACACGCGCGCTACCCCGTGTACGAAGAGACGCTCGACCAGATCACGGGCATCGTGCTCATTCGCGACGTGCTGCAGCTCTTGGTGCAGAAGCGCAACCTGTCCGACGACGTCGTGCGCCGCGTGCCCTTCGTGCCCGAGACCACGAAGCTCGACACCGTCCTCGCCCGCATGCGCCGCGAGCAGACTCAGCTCGTGGTCGTCATGGATGAGCATGGCGGCACCTCCGGCATCGTCACGGTCGAAGACCTGTTCGAAGAGGTCGTGGGCGAGATCTCCGATGGACCCGCGCCGCCCCAACCCGTCTTCGAAACTGGAGGCGGGCTGCGCGCCCTCGGAACGGCGCGCCTCGATCAGGTCGGCGAACAGCTCGGCATCGAGCTCGAGCACCCCGACGTCGACACCGTCAGCGGGCTCGTGCTCACGCTGCTCGAGCGCCCGCCGCTCGCGGGCGACCGCGTGACCTTTCGGGGCATCGAGCTCGTCGTCCTTTCCACCCAAGGGCGCGGCGTGCGCGAATGCTCGCTGCTCGTCGGCCCCGACACCACACGAGCCACGCCACGTTCGAGCCGCCCCCCGAGGCCCTGAGCCAGAGGCGCCGAAGCTGATCGCGGTGGTGTGCGCGACTCACGGCGAGCGTACGGAGGCCCGTGGCCGGCCGCCTGCGGTGGCTGAGGCGGCGGCGTGGGAGCCGGATGGGGACGCCCTCGCGATTGAGGTGGCGATCGATGTTTCGTTGGAGGGCACCAACTCACAGATGACGCGCATCTCGCACGGCAGTGGTGGTCGTGAGCGTGGTCGTGAGCGTGAGCGTGAGCGTGGGTCGTGAGCGACGTCGTCCGAACGCTCTC
>CAYNOM010000280.1:0-7776 GCA_964398415.1 uncultured Polyangiales bacterium
CGAACGCCGCGCGCGCAATGCCGAGGGCCTGGGAGGCGATGCCGATGCGGCCGCCGTCGAGCGTGGCCATGGCCACCTTGAAGCCGCTCCCGGGCTCACCGAGCCGATAGGCATCGGGAATGCGGCAGTTCTCGAAGAAGATCGTGCAGGAATGGGCGGCGTGGATGCCGAGCTTCTCGTCGTGTTTCTGGGGCAGAAAGCCCGGGGTGCCCTTGGGGACGATGAACGCGGTCGTGCCGCGGTGGCCGATGCCCTTCTGCGTGACGCAGAACACGATGATCAGATCGGCGTGGGGCCCGTTGGTGATGAAATTCTTCGAGCCGTTGATGATCCAACTGTCGCCCTCTTTCTCGGCCACGGTGGCCATGGTGCTCGCGTCGGAGCCGCTCATGGGCTCGGTGAGCCCGAAGCAACCGAGCTGCTCGCCGCTCGCCATGGGCTTCAGAAACTGCTGCTTCTGCGCCTCGGTGCCGAACTTGAGCACCGGATCGGACGCGAGCGAGTTGTTGACGCTCATGATCACGCCGACCGAAGCACAGGCCGCGCTGATCTCCTCCATCGCTAGCGCGTAGCTGACGTAGTCGGCGCCCGCGCCGCCGTACTCTTCGGGGACCGCGACCCCCATCAGCCCGAGCTCACCGAGCCGCTTCACCAGATCCGTCGGCCACTGCCCCGTCTTGTCGAGCTCCTTGGCGCGCGGCTGCACCTCGCTCTGGGCGAAGTCGCGGGCCATCTGCTGAATCATCTTCTGTTCGTCGGTGAGGGTAAGGTCCATGGGGGCCTACCCTACCGATCACGGGCAGCACCGCAAGGCCCCGCGGCTCGGATGTGGCCGACATGGCCAGGGCTGGCCGCACGAGATCGCCTCCACGCGACGCAGCGCGTCAGCGCGGTGCGAGTGCGCGTCGGGCCCGCGCGGCGTACTCCCCGCGCGGCTCGAGCTCGAGGTACTTCGTGTACTGCTCCGCAGCGCCGGGCGTCTTCGTCTTCGCCAGCGCTTCGCCGTACCAGAAGTAGGCTTCGGCCGGGATGCCCGCGACCGGAATCACTTCGGCGAGGGCCTTGGCCGCCTTTTCGAACGACTCGTCCAACACGTACGCCTTGGCCCGCGTGAGAAGCAGCCTCGCACGCACGATCGGCGCACGCACGCGCGTCGTGAGCGATCGCTCTGCTCGCGTGAGTAGCTCCTCGACCTGCTTCGTTTTCTCGGCCCTGAGCGCGGCCATCGCGCGGCCGATGAGCGCGTCGGGGTGCTCGGGGTCGAGCTCGAGGGCCTGCTCGTACACACCGGCCGCGGTGTCGACCATCGTGCTCGCGTACAGCGCATCGCCCAACAGGACGAGCGTCTCGGCGCTGCGATACTCCGAGTCTTCCGCAGTCAACGGCTCGAGCAGCTTTGCGGCCTCCGCACCGCGGCCGTCGGCAACCGCGATGCGCGCCAAGACCACCTGGGCGCCCGGGAGCGCGCGTTCGTCTTCGGAGAGCGCGTCGAAGCGCTGCTTCGCGGCGGCGACATCACCGCGGCCGAGCTCCGCTTCGATCAGGCCGAGGGTGGCCGACGCCCCCGCACGCTCTTTCTCGAGCGACGCAAAGAGGCGCTCGGCCCCGGCGTAGTCGCCCGAGTCGAGCAAGAGCCCGCCCAGCGCCGTGCGCGCTTGCGTGTGGCTCGGGGCGAGCGCAAGCGCCTGCTCGAGGCTCGCCTTCGCTTGCTCAGGCTTGCCCACGGACCGATAGCCACGCCCGAGGAGATAGGACACATCGGCATCCTCGGAGCCCAGCTTCTTGGCGCGCTCCAACGCTTCGACGGCGCCTTCGCCGCGACCCGCTTCGAGCAGGATTTCGCCGAGCGCGATCTGCGCGAGCGGGCTGTCCGGCGCCTTCCTGGCGATGGAGCGCGCGGCGGCGATCAACGACTCGGCGTTGGCTCCGAGTCTGAGATCGGAACGCAAGAGCAAAGACGCGGCGTCCATGTCGTCGCGGCCCGCGTCGGTGCGCCGATATTCGGACAACGTGCGCTTCGTCTCCTCGAGCGCTTCGCGAGAGCCCGTGAGCAGCGCCGCACGCGCGCGCATGGTGAGCATCCAGGCGCCATCGTCCTCGAAGCCCTCGAGCGCAGCGAGCACCGCCCGGCCATCTCCGCGCCTGATGAGCACGTCGGCCAACGCGTCTCGGTAGCGACGACTCAGGGGTGCGAGCGAGGTCGCCTTTCGCGCTGCCCGATAGGCGAGGTCGTGCTCGCCCACCGCTGCGGCGCGATTGGCCACGACCAACATCAGCTCCGGATCCTGCACCGACATGCTGGCCGCACTGCGCACCGCGGCTCTCGCTCCCTCGATGTCGCCGCTCTGGGATAGGAGCGCGGCCCGGGTGCAGAGCGCGAGCAGCTTATCGCTCGGGCTCGCTCCCTCGACGCGCGCGGCAAGGCCATCGAGCGTCTGAAGCTGCCCCGCAGCATCGTCCGTGCCCACGCGCAAGAGCAGCGACCACAGCTCGGCGTGAAGGAGCGTGCCATCCGCACCCTTGGCCTTCTCGAGCAGCGAGAGCGCGTCCTCGTGACGCCCAGTCTGGCGCGCGATCTCGGCGCGCCCCAGGTAGGCGAGCGACAGCGTCGGGTCCTTCGTGGTGGCGGCCTCGAGGAGCGCCTCGGCGCCCGGCAGCCCCATGCGCTGCTGCAGACGGCCCACGAGGTAGAACACGCGTGCGTCTCGCCCCGCAGCGGCCAGCGCCTCCTCCGCGCGCTGCTTCGCTTGGGCACCGTCACCGTCGTAGGCCATGACCAGCGCCTTGGCGGCGAGCACGAGGCCCTTGGGGGCGTTTTCACGCTCGGCGCGCGCGAGGCTCGTGCGCAAAAGGCCGAGGTCGCCGCTCGCATCCTCGATGGCGCGGGTGGCGTGCACGAACAGCAGCTGCTCGATGGCGGCTTGCGACTTTGGGTCGAGCTCGCGTGCCTGGATCAACCCTCGTTCGGCCGACACGAGCTGTGCGTGATCGCCCTCGGCGGTTTCCTTCACGGCACGTGCGATGAGCTCCTTGGCATCGGCGCGGCGCATGTCGAGCCAGCGCGTGAAGCCGTAGTAGCCGCCACCCGCGGTCGCCATCGCGAGCAGCCACGCCACCGCGAGGCTCTTGCCGAGGCGATGTCCTGGACGAGGCGCATCTTTCTTCGCCACCCATTCCGCCTGATCCGTCGCGGAGGCGCGCTCGTAGATGCCCTGGTCTGCCAGCATCGACAGCACCGCCTCGGGCGGCTCGGGCTCGTGCACGGGCACGTTCGACGCGGCGCTCGAGCTGCCGAGCGGATGTTCGAGCAGCACGGGCTCGGTGTCGAGCGCATCGTCGTGTCCGGCAGGCTCGAAGCTCGAGGGCGTCCGCTCCTTCGGTGACAGCTCGTCCAGGATGAATCGGGCGCTCGGCTCAGGCTCATCGAAGTCTTCGTCTTCGGGCTCATCGGCGCGCGCCCTCGCACCCACGGGCGCCACGACGTCGGACTTCGGCGGCATGGTCGCCGGCAACTCGTCTTCGTCTTCGAGCTCGGGCAGATCGATCGCGAACCTGCGCGCCTCTCCGAGGATGTCGAGCGACGAGCCGACCAGCGTCGCGTCGTCGTCACTGCCTGCCTCAGGCTCGGGGGCCGTGGCCAGGGGCTGCCTCGGAGGAAGATGCGACGCACCGCGTCCGACGGCCGTGCGCTCCTCCTCCAAGATCGACGACAGCTTCTCGGTGACCTCGTAGGCGCGCGTGGCTTCGTCTTCGTCCTGCTCAGGCGAGAGATCGGGCACGCCGCTCAAGTCGGGCAGGGGCGCCACGGAGCGGGCAGGCACGGACGGCACCACGGGAGCGGGCGGCGCGATCGGCGCAGGCACCACGATGGCCTCGGGCTCAGGCATGGCGGGCGGCGCAGACAAGGAAGTCGGCGTGTAAAAATCGAAAGTCGGCATCACCTTCGGAGCGTCTAGGGCGTGCGCTCGAGGAGGGGCGTCGTCCCGCGCCGCACGCGGTAGGCCGAAGGGCGTTCCGCCGCGCTTCGGCGCCGCGGGCTGCGAAAAGGGACTGGGCGCCACGCTGACCGGCAGACGCGCAGCCACCGGCTCTCGGGGCAGCTCACCGCTCTCCGCGTCCCTGGCGATCCGCGCGAGCCGCTGCGCCCTGGCTAGGGCGTGGTGTAGACCCGTGTCGCGGGGGTCGAGGGTGATCGCGCGCTCGAGCACCTGGGCCGCGCGCTGGGGCTCGCCCCGCTGCATCATCACCTGGGCCAACCAGCGATAGGGTTCCTTGTCCGAGGGGCGGGTCTTCGCCGCGCGGAGCAAGGCCGCCTGCGCCTGCGCGAGATCGCCCTGCTCGAACCACGCGCGTCCCTCGAGCACCAGCAACTCGGCGTCATCTTCGTTTTCACTCAGACCCGCGTGCGCGACCTCGAGCGCGTCCTGGGCGCGGCCCGCCTCGAGCAGGGCGCCCGCCAAGGCCCACGCCGGCTCGTCGCGCCGCGAACGATATCGCAGCAAGCGAATGTCTAAGTTATCGGCTTCCATGGGACGTGCCTCTGCCACACCTGTGCATCCTAACAGAGGGATCAGCAGTGCAAAGTTTGTGGCACCCCCCGGGGTTGAACCGTATCGGGCTGCTCCGGGCCAGTGCGGTTTGACCGGGCACTCCCCTGCCGATCCCCACTGCGCACATTCGCGCTCACCTCGCGAGCCCTCCTGCCTCCACCTCGGAAGACGCAGCTTGTCGTCCAAGTTTGTGTGCGATGGGTTGGACTGCGCGAAGCTTTCGGCCCCTGGGCGCAAGAAGCCTTGTCGTGTTCAGCCGTGTCGCCGTTTCGGAGCGCTCGCGCTGGGCCCCTTGCGAAAGGAACTCTGTGTGAACCTGCTTGACGCATGTGCCGCAGGCAACGCCGCGAACACGGAGGAAACGTATCGCATCCCCTGCCTACAGTGTGCGCGGCGAGCGCGACGTCTGCGCAACGTGGCTGCGTTATCGCAATGGTTTGTGTTGGCGTCGCTCACGGCTTCGATCGGATTCGCGGCCGCGCGCATGGGACCAGGCGCAGGGGCTTTTGGATCCCACGACTGCGGCCCGGCCTCAACAGAGGGCAAGCTCTTGGAGAGCCAGGCATTTGCGGCGCATGGGGCGAGTGCCGATGCGCAGACCGCCGTTGAGCGGCTCGTCGTCATCCCAGCGCCCCAGACAACACCTTCAAGCGAGGCCTCGACTGTGCTCGAAGGTGAGCGGGGGGGAGTTGAACCCCACGGCCCTGCCGAGCCGAGCGTCCCCGCTGACGCCGAAGAGGCTTTCCTCCCGCCACCAGAGCCCCCCTCAGTCGAACCCGAGTCGCAAGCGGGCAGCGCAGGTGTCGACGAAGACTTTGAGCCCACGTCGACGCTGGGGAGCGCGGAGGAAGTACCAGATCGCCTCAGAGAGCAGCTCGAGGAGGGCCGCCGCAAGCTGAGGAAGGGTCAGATCCTAGGGGCCGAGCTCGCCTTTCGACGCGCCCTCGCCGTTCGCCAAGGCAACCCCTTGGCGCTCGCGGGCCTTGCGCGCGTTTACCTCGCGCGAGGCAAGCTCGATCGCGCCAGAGCGTTTGCAGAGAGAGCCGTTCAGCAGGCGCCCTACCAGGCTCCGTATCGCGTCCTGCTCGGGGACGTGCTGCGCCTTGCCTCCGAGTCGCAAGCGGCAGAATCAGAGTACCGGTTTGCCAGCCGGCTCAACCCATCGAAGGCCATCGATCGCGCGGACCGGTCACTCCCCACGAACCCGTTCTGAGCTCGCATCCTCGCCATATCGAGGCAGCGCACACGAGGTCTGGGGTGCTCGCGTCTCGGCACTCGCCCGTGCCACAATGCGCGCCGATGTCACGACGCGCCCACGCCGCGGCCCTCGCGCTCAGCGTCTCGATCCTCGTGGGTTGCGCCCACCAGCGCGGAGACGGAGGCCCCGATGCGCGCGTGAGGGAGCTGGGGCGTGCGCTCGAGGAAGCGTCCTTCGAGAGCGCCTACGCCATGCTCTCGAGCGACCCGCAGAAGCAGCTTTCGCTCGACGATTTCCGCAAGCGAATCAACGACAATCCGCGCGAAACCCAAGCGCTCGTCGAGTCTCTGCGCCACGTGGTCGCGACGCGAGTGTGGGCCGAGGTCGAGCTCGCCGACGGCACGCGCATCACGCTCGACCGCGCCTCGACCGCCCAGCCGTGGCGCGTGGTCAGCCCGATCGCCGACTTCTACTCGCAGCACACGCCGCGCAGCGCGCTTCATAGCTTCGTCAGGGCGGTGCGCCGCGACCGCGCCGACGTGTTGCTGTCGCTCATGCCGAACGCCGCACGCGGCGATCTGAGCGCCGAGCAGCTCAAACAGAACCTCGAGCCCCAACGCGAGGAGCTCGAACGCCTCGTCGCGCTGCTCGAGACCTCCCTCACCGCCCCCATCGAGATCGTGGGCGACCGCGCGGCCATGCCCTACGGCGAGAGCTACACGGCGCGCTTCGTGCGAGAGGACGGCCTGTGGAAGATCGAGGACCCCGAGTAGCCACACAGGCCCCGCAAGCCCCTCGTATCAGCCGCGGTGCGACAAAGATGTACGATTGGGGAGACGATACGACTATACTCCGCACGCGATGACCGTCATCGCCTGTTCAGGCTTTCCCGTTCCCGTCAGTCGCTACTGGGGCGAGTTCGAGGCCGTCGAAATCTCCGAGACCGAGCTCGGCATTCCGGGCTCGGGCACGGTGCGCCGCTGGCTGCGTGAGGCCCACGAGGGCTTCACCTTCACGCTGCTCGCCCCGAAGGACATCGCCGCGTCGGGCTTCGCGCTCACCCCTGACAACGACAAGCTCGTGAAGGGGATAGGGGCCCTCGCCAAGACCATGTCTGCGCAGGCCGTGGTGTTCGCAGCGCCCCCCGAGTTCCTCTGCAACCGCACGACGAAGTCCGCGGTGAAGAAATTCGTGGCCGCCCTCCCCGCCCGCTACCCGCGCGTGGTGCTGTCGCTGCCGGGCTTCAAGCTGGCCGACATCAAGAGCGCCATCGACGGCCGCAAGAACGTCTACGCGGCCTACGACCCGCTCACAGAGAAGCCCGCCGCCAGCAAGGACGACTTCTGCTACCTGCGGTTGCCCGGACCGGCGGGCCATCGCTCGCGCTACGACGAGGCGTCGCTCGAAGCCATCGTCAAGCACGTGAAGGCGAGCAAGGCCAAGCTCACGATCTGCGTTTTTTACAACATCGACATGCACGCAAACGCGAGTCGCACCCGCGAGCTGCTCGGCCAGAAATAGCGGGCCAGCTCGCGAGCCGTCTCGTCAGCCCGTGCGCAAGAGCGCGAGCGCTGCCTTGAAGTCTGCCGGCGGCTCCACCTCGAAGCGCAGCACCTGCCCGCTCACCGGATGCACGAAGCCGAGCACGCGAGCGTGCAATGCCTGGCGGCCGAGCACGCTCGCCGCCCGCTGAAGCACAGGCTCGGCCGGGCGGCGGCCGTACAGCGCATCGCCGAGCAGGGGGTGGCCGTGGTCTGCAAGGTGCACGCGGATCTGGTGGGTACGGCCGGTCTCGAGCGTACATCGTATCAAGGACGCACCATGCAGGACCTCGAGCAAGCGTACGTGGGTCACCGCCCGCTTGCCCGAGCGCGCACGGATCGAGAAGCGCTTGCGGTCGACCGGGTGGCGCCCGATCACGGTGTCGTACGTGACATCGGCCCCGAACGAGCCGAGGCAGATCGCATAGTTGGCGCTCTCGATGTTGTGACGTGCGAAGTTGATGTTGTGAGCTTGACGTGCCTCCTC